>JAISSL010000224.1 GCA_031273145.1 Zoogloeaceae bacterium
GGAAAATCATGCCCCTTGGCCAGCATCTGCGTCCCGACCAGAATATCCACTTCGCCCGCATGAATGCGCGTCAAAATGGCTTCCCACTGTTTGCGGCTCTTGATGGAATCCCGGTCGACACGCAAAATTCGCGCTTCGGGAAATTGACCGGCAAGCGCCGCTTCGATGCGCTGCGTTCCTCGGCCAAAGGGTTGAATGTCTCGATTGCCACAGGTAGGGCAAGACAGGGGAATTCTGGCTTCCAGGGCGCAGTGGTGGCAGCGTAGCCGCTTCTCCTCCAGATGCACGACCAGATTGGCCGCGCAGCGCGGACAGTGGGAAATCCAGCCGCAGGCCGGACAGGCCAGCACTGGCGCAAATCCCCGCCGATTGAGAAAGACAAGGCTCTGCTCGCCCTTTTGCAGCCTGATTCGCAACGCCTCCACGAGCGCCGGAGATAACCCTTCATTCAGCCGGATTTTGCGGGTATCAAGCATTCGCACTTCCGGCAGACGCGCAGCGCGAATCGCCCGTTCCAGCAAGGTTACAAGCCGATAGCGCCCCTGCCTGGCATGTGCCCAGGTTTCCAGACTGGGCGTTGCCGAACCCAGTACAATGGGCATTTTGCCAAGGCTTGCGCGGTAGATGGCCAGGTCACGGGCGGAGTAACGCATCCCTTCCTGTTGCTTGTAGGAGAGGTCGTGCTCTTCATCCACAATGATTAACCCCAAATCGGGCAGCGGGGTAAAGACCGACAGGCGGGTTCCAACCACGATTCTGGCCTCTCCCAGAAAGGCGGACTTCCATGCCTTCTCCCGCGCCGCTTCCGTAAGGCCGCTGTGCAGCATCACAATCGGCGTAGCATGAAAACGCGCCTGAATGCGCGTCTCCAACTGCGGCGTCAGATTGATTTCCGGGGTCAGCACCAACGCCTGTCTGCCTTTTGCAAGCGCGTATTCAATTAAACGCAGATACACCTCGGTCTTGCCGCTCCCGGTCACGCCGTAGAGCAAAAAAGGCTGGAATCCCTCGGCAGCCACGATAGAAGCTACCGCTTCTGTCTGTTCCGGGTTCAGGTCGGGCACAGGCGGCGCTGCGGGTGGCATCGCAGCCGCGCGTTTTTTGGTTGCGCGGCGGGTGGCGGGATGAGGCTTTTTCAGGGCGGGCGGCAGCGCCTGATGAATCGCCTCGCCCAACGGCGCCTGATAATACTGCGCCGCGAATTCGCAGAGCCGGAAAAATTCCGGCGGCAACGGCGGCAAATCGTCCTCTACCCGTGCCGCTTCCTTCAACTGTTCAGGCGCAACTTCGCTCATCTCCGTAAAAGAGACGAGCACGCCGATTTTCTCCTGTCTGCCAAACGGAACCAACAGGCGAACTCCGGCCTTCAGCGCCGGATCATCGGCAACCCGATAATCAAACAGGCGAGAGAGCGGCAAATCAAGCGCGATGCGGGCAATCGGCATGGCGGTTTGGTACTTCCCCAAAGCTGTGGATAATTCTGTGAATAAAGACTTGAAAAAACCGGGCAAATCCCGTTTGCCGCAGAAGAGCCGGTTTTTCCAGGAACCACATGCAAAACGAAAATCCTTGCAAAATCATGAGCTTAACGAAAGTCCACAAAGTCAAGAAGGGAATAGAAAAATTTTTTCGGGCGTTTGGGCAAAGATGTGTATAAGACACAACCCCCTGCCTTCGGCGCAAAAAAGAAAACTGCGCGACCAAAACGCAACCTGCCCCCCTTCTGGCGGGATGAAAAATGGGAGCAAAGCAAGGTGAATAGCGGCTTGCAGCGGTCATAGCCGGGCAGCTGAATTACCGCATTTTTCTCCAGCCGTTTCTTGAAATTTTCTCCAAGTGCTTGTGACGGCGATGTTTTTCAGGTTTTCCCCCAAAAGCTGTGGATAAATCTGTGAATGAATGCTTGAAAAAGGCGAAAGCGCCATGCGCCATAAGGTCTTTCCTGCCCTTGCCGCAAAAATGACCAGTTTATGAAAGTTCTTCAAAATCAACGAGATATGAAGATTTTTTGCCTGTCAACACTCTTTTTCAGCCCTCTTGAAAATTTTTTCCTTGACTTGTGCGCGGGATGTGCATAAATCCGGGGGATACGCTCGGAAAATCCGCGCATGAGCCTATCATTGCCCCTGACAGGGCGTGCCGGTCGGGTAGTTGTGCACCGCATGAACCAGGGCGCGTACATGCTCCGGCGGGGTAAATTGGGAAATGCCATGCCCCAGGTTGAAGATGAGTCCGGTCATATCATTGCCCGCCGCCCCGTAGGAAGCAAGAACCTGGTTCGCTTCCCGAACAATCGTCTCTGGCGGCGCAAAGAGTACGCACGGGTCAAGATTGCCTTGCAGGGCAACCTGCCCGCCCACGCGCCGCCGCGCTTCGCCCAGATCAACCGTCCAATCCAGACCGACCGCATCGCAACCGCTTTCTGCAATCCGCTCTAGCCAAAGCGCGCCGCCCTTGGTAAACAGGATGACCGGGATGGGTTCGCCGGCCTGTTCCCTGTGTAACCCGGCGACGATCTGCCGCATATAAGCCAGCGAAAATTCCTGATAAGCCGCGTTGGCAAGGGATCCGCCCCAGGTATCGAACAGCATGACGACCTGCGCGCCATTTTCAATCTGCGCGTTCAGATAGGCAATCACGGCCTTGCTGGTCACGTCCAGAATGCGGTGCAGCAGGTCGGGACGCGCATAGAGCATGGTCTTGACGTGGCGAAAATCCTTTGAGCCGCCGCCTTCGACCATGTAACAGGCCAGGGTGTAAGGACTGCCGGAAAAGCCGATCAGCGGCACTGCGTTATCCAGAGCCTTTCTGATCGTGAGGGTTGCGTCCAGCACATAGGCCAGACGATCATAGGGATCAGGCACATAAAGGGCGTTGATGGCCTGTTCTTCGCGCAAGGGGCGCTCGAACCGGGGGCCTTCCCCGGCTTCAAAATACAGCCCCAGCCCCATCGCGTCCGGCACGGTCAGAATGTCGGAAAACAGAATAGCCGCGTCTAAATCGTAACGCGCCAAGGGTTGCAGAGTCACTTCACAGGCCAGATCGGCAGACTTGCACAGCGCCAGAAAGTCGCCCGCGCGTTTTCTGGTTTCGCAGTATTCAGGCAGATAGCGGCCTGCCTGTCGCATCAGCCAGATCGGGAGGCGCGTAACCGGCTGTTTCTTTAAGGCGCGAAGAAAATTGTCGTTTCTGGGGCGGGGCATGCGTTGGCTCATGAAGAAGAAAAATGTTTATTATCCCATGTCGCGGAAAAGCCCACCTGCCCTTTACAGGGCAATTCGCGCAATTTTGGCGTGACCATTTGGAATTTTGCCGCGAGTTGTAGTAATATGCAGGTGGTTGGTTTTCCGGCCCAAAATTCTCTCCCAGTTACTTTTCAAGGATCACACAATGAAACAATCACTTCTTGTTGCCGCTCTGTTGTCCCTGGCTTTTGCCGCCTGTACTCCCGAAGCGCCCGCTCCCAGCGACGAACCTGCGCCTGCGCCTGCCGTTCAGGAAGCGCCCCCACCCGCGCCTGAAGAAGCCGTTGCGGATGATGAAGCCGCGCCTCCTGCGGAAGGCGACGAAGCTGCTCCTGCGGAAGGCGACGAAGCTACTTCTGCTGAAGAAGAACCAGCGCCCCCTGTAGTCAACGCGCCGCCAGTCGGCGGACTGCCGCAATAAGTTCCAGGCAGGTAGCGCAAGGCAGAATTTTTCAGCCGCAAATCCAGGAAGCAGAGCCTTTGGCTCTGCTTTTTTTGCGCTGTTTCCCCTTCCCTACAGTTCGTCATCCAGGGGCAGGCGCGGCACTTCCGCGCTGATGACAGGCTTTTGCAGGTAGACGCAGCATCATCTTTCGCCGCGAAGCGGTCTCGCCAAAGATGGAGCGGATGTTCAACAATCCCTAGCGCGGTTTCGATTCACTCGAGTACACTTTTGCACTTGTCTCCTTGCCATCTGCAAGACCTGTGGCGGGACGCAGGTTGCGTCCCCTACAAGGGTTCAATGCGAAGTGCACATAAATTGTCCGTAGGGGCGGCAATCTGCCGCCCGCAAGACCTGCCGCCCGTGTCATACTTTAGCCCCGGTTGAGGAATCAAGATTCCATCATGTACAGGATTAAACAAAAACCGCACTAACGCCTTATGAATTCATTTGCAAAGTATGGACAACCGAACCAGAACAATTTACCATCAACCCACTCCACCAAATGCAGGGACTAAATAGTCAGCCTGCATACCTTTTTGCCGTAAATAACTTCCACGCAAATCTGCGTGTCATTGTCGCAGTTTTCCCGTGATTTCAGAGTAACCCCCAAACGATCCAAGATAGGCTCCAAATGAAATATCCTGACATTCCAGGAATGGTTTAAGTTTTCATTCTTGACATTCTGGCAAACTGGGTAAAACCCATTGTTTGAGATTTCATTGATGACTGTTTCTATTCTACGATTTTGCTGCAATGTACCCTTAAAATGAGCACCAAGCAGCAAAAAAGAATTCACGATTAAAATCGCAAACATGGTATTGGCAACCCACCTGGATTTTTGGTCTTTGATATACAAAATCAGCAACGATACGGCTACAAACGTATGCAGTTGCGGATTGTATCGTGCCCACCATGATTCTGGATTGATGATGGACAACACTGCAAGCAAAAAAACGAGTGGCGCGTACTCCTTGATTTTAGAGTAGCGCATCAGTAAACATACGAGGGTTACCAGAAAAACTTCCCCGAATAGCGGCCCCCAGCCTCCCCATCTCACATCAGGCCAATAAAAGTTCTTTACCGCTCTCTTTAACTTTCTTTTTGAGAACTTGAATGGAATCTTTAACCCAGAAGGCTTGAAAGTATTTTCGGATTTTCCAAAGACACTCTTCACCAATTTGGAGAAACGATTCTTCTCATGGTATTTTTGTGTCAAATTGATTCCTCCCATCATGTTTACCTTGTTTTCCCCCATAGTGGGATGAAAAATATGATTGCCTTCAACCATGTTTTTCACATATGGGTTGACCATTAATACAACGCCAATAATCAATATTGGAATGTATATTGCCAGCCTTGCGGCGGAAGACAAGTTGGGTTGGGTTGAGTTGGATCTGGTTTTAAATACCAAGTAAAAAGTTGCCACCGCAATGCACGAAGAAAATACAAATCCCGTGAACTTCAGGGAGGCGCAGCCGATCATGCCTGCAATGGCAAGAATCCAAAAGTCCATTGACCGTCTTACCCAGAAAAACCCATATAGCCCAATGATTGAGATAATCAAAAAGGCGCCCAAGGCACCATCTACATAATGGGTAAACAATTGGGTAACCACTATCGGATTGAAAGTTAGTGCCACAGTGGCTAACCATCTCATGACTTTAGGTAAATCCGAGAGAGCAGACCATGCGGAAAACCCAAGTGAGAAGAGCAGTAGAAAATTGATGCTTTTCCCGTAATGAATATTCCCGGTCAGTTCGTAAATTGGCGCGGCATAAAGCCATGATAGTTTTGGATAGCTATTCATCCAAAGCACATTATTATACGGGAGTACTTCCGCCCAAAGCTCATTATCAACCGGATTGCTGCCCCCCAGTGTAGAGTGAAGAAAATCGAAATTTTCAGTGAGCGCCATGATTGCGCCCTGATGATAGGAAATACCATCCCAGAAAACATCAAACAGCAAATTGGACGCAATGAGAGAGAGCGCCAGAAAGAAAAAAGTCGCGACAAGCGCCATAATCGCGCTGTTTAAACTGGAAAGCCTGTAAACAAAATAGAAAGCGCAACCCAAGCCAGCAAACCAGGAGGCAGATGTAATGTAGCTTGCAAAGCCGAAGCTCTTTGTGAGCGCAAAAAAGGACGCAGAACCCAATATGAAGAACAATATTGAGATAGCCGTCAGGGTCTGAATTTCGGTGGATTTTGCTGGCATCATCGGTGGTTCCTTCTCTACAGTTCGTCGTCCAGGGTCAGCGCCTTTTGCTGGCGGGAGATGAATTCCTGCATACTGTCAATGCCGCGCATTTGCAGTATGGTATTGCGGACAGCCGTTTCGATCAGAACCGCCAGGTTGCGTCCCGCCACGACCGGAATCACCACCTTGCGGATCGGGACTTCGAGAATCTTCTGGGTTTGCGTATCCAGGGGCAGGCGCGGCGCTTCCGCGCTGATGACCGGCTTTTGCAGGTAGACGATGAGTTTTAATTTCATCTTTCGCCGCGAAGCGGTCTCGCCAAAGATGGAGCGGATGTTCAACAGTCCCAGCCCGCGCACCTCAAGATAATCCTGCAACATGCCGGGGCAGCGCCCTTCCAGGGTTGCCGGGGCGATACGCGCCAGTTCCACCACATCGTCGGCAATCAGGCCGTGCCCGCGCGAAATCAGTTCCAGCGCCAGTTCGGACTTGCCCACGCCCGAATCGCCGGTAATCAGCACCCCCATGCTCAACACGTCCATGAACACGCCGTGGATGGAAGTTGTATCCGCCAGCCGACGCGCCAGATAGATGCGAAGCATGTCAATCACGGCGGCGCAAGGCCGGGTGGAAGTAAAGAGTGGGGTTTGCGTGGCGATGCACAGGATACGCAGTGGTTCCGGGATGGGCAGGCTATCGGAGACGATGAGCGCGGGCGGCTGGGCGGCGAGGAGTTCGCTCACCTGTTTCTGGAACTGTCCTTCCGAGACGCGGTTCAGCCAGGCGATTTCCGCCGCGCCAATGACCTGAAGCCGGTTGGGGTGAATCAGGTTCATGTGTCCGATCACATCCGCGCCATAGTTGCCGCTTTCTTTCAGGCTGATATGCCGCTTGGCCCCGACCGCTAGTTCCCAGGTCAGTTCCAGCTTGTCGCAGTGATCTTCGTAGAGTTGGACGATACTGATTTCCTGCATGGCTACCCGGCATTGGCGAAAAGGGCGCACACGGCGGCGGCATCCGCTGCGGTGGCAAGTTTCATGCGAAAGAAGGAGTCGGCAAAGAAGGTGGCGAGCGCGGCCAGAATCTGAAGTGAGGCTTCCGTTGCTTCTTCCGGCGCGAGCAGGACGAAAACGAGGGTGACGGGTTTGCCGTCGGGCGCGTCGTAATCGAGCGGTTCTGCCAGCCGGATGAAGGCTCCGACGGCATCGGTAATCCCCTTGATGCGACTGTGCGGAATGGCAACGCCCTGCCCGATTCCGGTGGAGCCTAGCTTTTCCCGGCTCAAGAGATTCTCGAAGACCAGCGCCTGCTCGATGTTGCAGGTGGACTCAAAAAGCTGTCCCGCTTCTTCAAGCAGACGTTTTTTGCTGCCGGCCTCCAATCCCAGCAAAACGCGGGATTCCGACAGGATGGTGGCGATTGGGTTCATGATGGTAAGAGGGTGAAAGGCCGCCGCCGTGGGAGGTGGCGGCCTTGGGACAAGAGTCAGTTGGCAAGATGGTCGGCGACCCGGTTGCCGCGATGGTGGTTGCTGATTTTCTGCTTGTGTTTCTGCACCTGACGATCCAGCTTGTCGCACATGCTGTCAATGGCGGCGTACAAGTCGCTATCGGTACTCTCCACAAAAATGTTCTTGCCGGGAACGTGCACGGTGACCTCCGCTTTCTGTTTCAGTTTGTCGACGGAAAGGATGACGGTGATGTCCGTAACCCTCTCGAAGTGTTGAATGACAGGCTCCAGCTTGCTTTCCACATAGCTACGCAAAGCCGGAGTGACTTCAATGTGATGCCCGCTGATTTGCAGATTCATTTTTTCTCCTTCTGGTTTAAGGATGTTACAGGGTTTTACGCAAATTTACCGGAGGAATTCCAATGGATTCGCGGTATTTGGCCACAGTACGCCGGGCGACGATGATGCCCTGCCGCCCTAGTATTTCGGATATTTGACTATCCGACAAGGGTTTTTTGCTCTCTTCCGCGCCAATCAACTGTTTAATCAACGCCCGGATCGCAGTGGCAGAACAAGCGCCGCCGGTATCGGTGGCGACATGGCTGCCGAAAAAGAATTTCAGTTCGTAGATGCCGCGCGGGGTTGCCATGTATTTCTGGCTGGTGACGCGGGAAACGGTGGATTCGTGCAAGCCCACCTCATCGGCAACTTCGCGCAACACCAGGGGACGCATGGCAACCTCGCCGTGCTCGAAAAACTGGCGTTGCCTCTCCACGATGCTCTGGGAGACGCGGGCAATGGTATCGAACCTTTGTTTGACGTTGCGAATCAGCCAGCGCGCTTCCTGCAACTGCGCGGAGAGCGGACTGTCCCCGCGCCGCTGGTGGGCAAGAATTTCCGCGTAGAGGCGATTGACGCGCAGTTTGGGGTAGGCATCCGGGTTGATTTGGGAGACCCAGTGCCCCCGCACTTTCCGCACCAGCACATCGGGCACGATGTAGCGCACGTCGAAGGACGCAAAGCGCGCGCCGGGATGCGGATCAAGGCGCGTGATGAGGGCTTGCGCCGTTTTCAGGTCGGCCTCATTGCAGGCGAGACGTTTGCGAAGGGCGGCAAAATCGTGGTTGGCCAGCAGTTCGAGATGGCGCTTGACGATGCGAAGCGCCAGTTTTTTGATGGAAGGCGCGATTTCTTCTTCCGTCAGCGCCTGCAACTGCAAGAAAAGCGATTCGCCCAAAGAACGCGCTCCTACGCCAACCGGGTCGAAACTTTGCAGGTTCCGCAGCGCCATGA
The DNA here is from genome assembly GCA_031273145.1 of Zoogloeaceae bacterium. Classification (GTDB taxonomy): domain Bacteria; phylum Pseudomonadota; class Gammaproteobacteria; order Burkholderiales; family Rhodocyclaceae; genus Azovibrio. The sequence continues at coordinate 8,630 of JAISSL010000224.1, forward strand.
CCAGTTCCCGGACGCGGATTTTTGATTCCGGGGGGATGTTGCCCCACAGTTCCTTCAATGGAACCGCGAGATAGCCGTTATCGTCCAGCGCCTCAATCAGAATACGGATCAGGTCTTTCTGCCGGTCGGACAAGAGGGAAAGCCCCAACTGCCAGAGGAGATGGTCGCGCAGGGTGGTGGCGCTGGCCTGCAAATCCTGCGCTTCCACGTCCTCATCGTCCCGATCCCGGCTTTTATGCCCCTCACTGCCGTAACTGCCGCCACCATCCTGATACCAGCGTTCTTCTTCCATGTCCAGGGCGGAAAGGGTGCCTTCCCCGCCTTCTTCTTCGCGGTTGCTGTAGGTGTCTTCGTAATCGTTGCTTTCCTGCGCCGTTTCCTGCGCCCTTTCCGTCGTGTGGATAGGATACGCGCCCTCTTCGTTGTCCGCCTCGTCTTCCCGTTCCAGCATGGGATTTTCCCGCAGATACCGCTCGATTTCCTGCTGCATTTCCAGGGTCGAGAGTTGCAGCAGCTTGATAGACTGCTGCAATTGCGGCGTCAGCACCAGTTGGGAAGAGATTTTGAGCTGAAGGGCGGGTTTCATGGGCAGGAGGGTGAATGCGGCGCAAAAGGAAAGACTACAGTTTGAAATGTTCGCCGAGGTAAATCTTGCGAACCATCTCATTATAGACGATCTCGCTGGGCGCGCCCTGCGCCAATACCTGTCCTTCATTCAAAATCCAGGCGTGGTCGCAAATCCCCAGGGTTTCCCGCACATTATGGTCGGTAATCAACACGCCGATGCCGCGTTCCTTCAAAAAACGGATGATTTTTTGAATGTCCAGCACCGCAATCGGGTCGACGCCCGCAAAAGGCTCATCCAGCAGGATGAAGCGCGGCTCGGTTGCCAGGGCGCGGGCAATTTCCACCCGTCGCCGCTCGCCGCCGGAAAGCGCCGCCGCATAAGTATGGCGGACATGGGTGATGTGCAGTTCTTCCAGCAAGCCTTCCAGCCGCTCGTTGATTTCGTTGGTGGAGAGTTCCAGGAGTTCCAGCACCGCCTGAATATTTTCCTCAACCGTCAGCTTTCTGAAGACCGAGGCTTCCTGGGGCAGATAGGCCAGCCCCAGATTTGAGCGGCGGTGCATGGGCAGGCGGGTGATGGGCATCGCGTCAATCAGGATTTCCCCGGCATCGGCGGCAATCAAGCCTACGATGATGTAAAAGCAGGTCGTCTTGCCCGCGCCGTTTGGTCCCAACAGTCCCACGACTTCCCCGCTTTGCACCTGAAAGGAAACATCGGCGACGACGGCGCGCGCCTTGTAGCGTTTTTGCAGATGCCGCGCCACAAGAAGGCTGCCGCTTGTCGCTGCTTGTAGCGTGGCGGGATCGGAGAGTTCAGAAGTCATCATCCCATTCCGTATCGCCCAGCACCTGGCGGATGCTGGCAGAGGAAAATCCCCGGTATTGCAGAAAACGCGCCTGCCGCGCCTTATCAAGCAAGGTATCGGGCAAGGTACCGAATTTTTTTTGCCAGACTACCCGACAGCGACTGTTTTCATCGTCGGCTTCGGCAAGCGCCGCCGCTACGATTTCAGTCGCAACGCCTTCCCGCTTCAGTTGATGCGAGAGATGGACATTCCCGAAGCGTCTGCCGCGCGCGGAGACACGGTTCGTTGCGTAGCGCGTATCCGAGAGCAGGTTGTCGGCAATCAGGGCATCCAAGAGGCCGTTCAGCGCGTCCTCCGATTCGGCAAGGGGCGCGAGTTTTTTTGCCAACGCGGCGCGGCTGTAATCACGCCGCGCCAGCAAGGCGAGAGCCTTTCCCCGCAGAGATGCCATTATGCGTCTTCATCTTTTCCGGCCTTGGTCGAGGATGCGGCCTTGCCGAATTTGAAGCCGTCCTTTACAGCGGCGCGGATGGCGGTTTCAATTTCCGCCGCCATATCCGGGTGCGCCTTCAGGAATTCGCGGGTGTTATCCTTGCCCTGCCCGATCTTGTTGCCCTTATAGGAATACCAGGCGCCCGACTTGTCGACGATCTTGCAGGCGACGCCCAGTTCGATGAGTTCGCCTTCGTGGGAGATGCCTTCGCCGTACAGGATGTCGAAAAAGGCTTCCTTGAAGGGCGGCGCAACCTTGTTCTTGGCGACCTTGACCTTGGTTTCGTTGCCGATTACCTCATCGTTCTTTTTGATTGGCCCGCCCCGGCGAATATCGAGCCGGACGGAAGCGTAGAACTTGAGGGCGTTGCCGCCGGTCGTGGTTTCCGGGTTGCCGAAGACCAGGCCGATTTTCATCCGAATCTGGTTGATGAAAACCACGAGGGTATTGGTTTTTTTGATGTTGCCGGTCAATTTTCTGAGCGCCTGGCTCATCAGACGGGCGTGCAGTCCCATGACGGAATCGCCCATTTCGCCTTCGATTTCCGCTTTTGGAGTCAGGGCGGCAACGGAGTCAATGACGATGATGTCGACCGAGCCGGAACGTACCAGCATGTCGGCAATTTCCAGTGCCTGTTCGCCGGTATCCGGTTGGGAGATCAGGAGGTCGCCTACGTTGACCCCCAGCTTTTGCGCGTACTGGGGGTCGAGCGCGTGCTCTGCGTCAATGAAGGCGGCAGTGCCGCCCAGCTTTTGCATTTCTGCCACGACGTGCAGACAGAGCGTTGTCTTGCCGGAAGATTCCGGCCCGTAGACTTCCACCACGCGCCCGCGCGGCAAGCCGCCGATGCCCAGTGCCAGGTCGACTCCGAGGGAGCCGGTGGAAACCACCTGGAGACCTTCATCAATTTCGGCCTCGCCCATTTTCATGATGGAGCCTTTGCCGAATTGTTTTTCGATTTGCGCGAGCGCTGCGGCCAGCGCCTTGGCCTTGTTTTCGTCCATGACGATCCTTTCGTTAACAGGTGCGGCATTATGGCATAAGCAGACTGCG
>JAISSL010000231.1 GCA_031273145.1 Zoogloeaceae bacterium
TTGCGGCAGTTGAGGAGCAATAACTCATGCCGATCTTGAGCTGGCTTGGCAAGGAAAAGGTTGTCAATCATCATCAACAGGTGCCTTATCGCGTCCTGGAGGCGCAGTATGTTCACGGGCAGGCGGAGTGCGGCAACATGCTCATTCACGGGGACAATCTGGATGCGCTCAAGTCTCTTTTGCCGCGTTATGAGGACAAGGTGAAGTGCGTCTATATTGATCCGCCATACAACACCGGCAATGAGGGATGGGTTTATAACGACAATGTGAACGACCCGAAAATCAGAAAATGGCTTGGGGAAGTTGTAGGCAAGGAAGGGGAAGATTTGAGCCGTCATGACAAGTGGCTGTGCATGATGTACCCGCGTCTAAAATTGCTGCAACGGTTGCTGGCCGAAGATGGGGCGATTTTTATCAGCATTGATTCGGTGGAACTATCAAGCCTGATGCAGATTTGTAGCGATATATTTGGATTTGGAAACTTTGTTGACATGATTTCTTGGTTCAAAAAGTCATCTCCTTCAAATGATGCACATTATTTTAGCAATGACATTGAGTATGTAGTTGTCTACGCAAAGAACAAAAAGGTGTGGCAACCCAAACGCATTACCATTAACGAGCGTCAAATGAAATACTACACCAATCCCGATAATGACCCTCGCGGCAGATGGAATTCTGCTACTTACACCTGTAATAAATCGAAGACCGAAAGGCCGAATTTATACTACCCGGTTACAAATCCAAACACGGGTGAAGAAGTATGGCCAAAGGAAACGGCAGTGTGGGCCTATGCTCGTGATGTTTATGAAGAACACGCAAGTGAAAATTTGCTATACTGGGGAGCGAATGGTAAAGCCAAATTTCCTCGCTTTAAGAAATTTCTCTCCGACCACCAAGGAGTTGTGAATAGAACCCTTTGGCATTATGAAGATGTCGGGCATACACAGGGCGCAACCAATGAAATTAAAAAAATATTTGGTGAGGCTAAAGTATTCGATACGCCAAAACCCTCAACTTTGATTGAACGTATCCTCCAAATTTCCACAGATCATGATTCCATAATACTCGACAGTTTCGCCGGTTCAGGAACGACTGCTCATGCCGTCCTAAACATGAATAAAAATGACGGTGGCAATCGAAAATTCATCCTGATCGAGATGGAAAATTATGTCGACACCATTACGGCGGAGCGCATAAAACGGGTAATTAACGGCTATGGCAATACCGAAGGAACCGGCGGCGGTTTTGCGTATTGCAAACTCGGCGACCGCCTTTTGTTTGAGAATGGCAACCTGAATGAAACGCTTGCCGTGGAGAAAATCCGCGAGTATGTCTGGTACACCGAAACCAGAAGCGATTACACGCCACAGGAAGAAGCCTATCTGCTCGGCCTCCGCGCAAATACGGCCTACTATTTTTATTACGAAAAACAGCGCGTGACCGTGCTGGATCATGATTTTTTGAACGCGGTAAAGACAAAGGCGGGGAGTTATCTCATCTACGCCGACATCAACACCTTGAGCGCGAAGGAAATGGACGCGGCAAACATCCGCTTCAAAAAAATTCCCCGCGACATCACGAAACTTTAGAGGAGAGATGGCATGGAACCCAACCGCTACCAGAAAAAAGTGCTGAATCGCCTGCGCGAATTTTTGAGTTTGCTTGAAACGCATTCTCCCGCCAATGCCTACAACGCGCTTTGGGAAAGCTACAGCGTGCGTGTCAATCCAATGAACGGCGATGGAATGCCGCCCTACCGTGACACGATAAAGGGCGTTCCCCATGTCTGTTTCAAAGTGCCCACTGGCGGCGGCAAGACCTTTCTCGCCGCCTGCGCGGCGCGGCATATCAAGGATGCCGTGGTGCAAAGCGGCGAAGGCGTCATTGTGTGGCTCGTCCCTTCCGACACCATTCTGGAACAGACGCTCGCTACTCTCAAAAACATCGACCATCCCTATCGCCAGCAATTTCAGAAGGATTTTCCGGCAGGCGTCGAAGTGTACTCCAAGGAACAACTGATTAGCGGGCAAAACTTTCAGAATCCCATGAGCGTACAGGAACATCTGTCAGTGCTCGTACTCTCCTATGACAGTTTTCGCGCAACCAACAAGGAAGGGCGGCGGGCATACCGCGAAAACGAAAAACTGAAAGATTTTCCGATTAGCGAAAACCTGCCCAAAGACGTGGATGAAACCAGTCTTATGAACGCGATTCGCGTGCTGAATCCGATTATCATCGTGGATGAGAGTCACCATGCCGCCGGGCAATTGTCCATCGAAATGCTCTACAACTTCAACCCGCGTTTCATTCTCGATCTGACCGCCACGCCAAGGGAAAATAGCAACATCATCGCGTTTGCCGAAGCGGGCGAACTGAAAAAGGCAAACATGGTCAAACTGCCCTTGATCGTCTACAACCGCGCCGATAAAAAAGAGGTCATGTTCGACGCGATTCAGCTTCGCGGGCAGATTGAACGGCAGGCGCGTGAAGAAGAAGCGTCAGGCGGTCAATACATCCGCCCCATCGTCCTCTTTCAGGCGCAACCGAAAGGAAAAGAAGATGCCGCGACTTTCCAGAAACTGAAAGAGCAACTGGTTGAAGGCGGCATTCCCGAAACGGAAATTGCCATCAAAACCGCCGAGGTCAACGAACTCAAAAATGTCGACCTGCTTTCCCGCAACTGCGAAATTCGCTACATCATCACGGTCAACGCCTTGAAAGAAGGCTGGGATTGTCCGTTTGCCTACATCCTCGCCACGCTCGCCAACAAGACTTCCAAAGTAGACGTGGAGCAAATCGTCGGGCGCATCCTGCGTCAACCTTATGCCGAAAAACATAACCAGCCGCTCCTGAACAATGCCTTTGTCCTCACATGCTCAAACGATTTTTTCAACACACTGGGCAGCATTGTCCAAGCCCTGAACAAGGCGGGGTTCAGCAAGAAAGATGTGCGGGGCGTCGAAGAAAAGAATGAGCCAGAACTGGCTACCCCGGAACAGCCGACCCTTGATCTGGACGCGGAGTTTCTTGGCGATTATTCCAGCGCAATCCATTTGGCTTTGTCACAAAAACCATCCGCGTCCGTTGAAGAAATGACCGCACAGGCGGTGGCACAAACCCAGGAATACGAGCGGGAAGCAGAAGAATCCGAAAAATCCGGCTACCTTGGCGGTCTGGAGGGCACCATGAAAAATCAGTACAAGATGAACGACGTTTTTCGCGCTGAAGCACAGACGCTTTGCATTCCACAGTTTGGCTTTATTGACGAGCCGAGCCTATTCAGTACCGGAGGCTTTGCCAGACTGGAAAAAGAAAAACTCTCAAAAGATTTTTCTCTGAAAAACGCCGATAGCAACGTGAATTTTTCCCTGTCGGGAGGAACAATGATCGAGGTCGACGCTACGGATGGCGGCGTGAAATACAAAAAGCTAACGAAAACCGAGAGCGAGTATATCCGTTCCCAGATGGCGCGTCGGTCAGATGACGACAAGCGTAAATTCTGCGCGGCTTTGATTGCCGAACGATTGGATCGCAAAGCCATTGGTGGGGACGCGATTCTCAGCGACGACATCCGCGCCTACGTTGAGCGCGTGTTCGCCAATCTCTCCAATGACGACCTCGCCATGATAGAAACGAGCGTTTCGATTTATGCACACCGCATCCAGCAAAAAATCGAATCCCTGCTTGACGATTATCGTGAAGCGCGTTTTTTCGCCAAGCTCGAAACCAGCGACATCCGCTGTGAACCGCTGTTTATCCTGCCGAAAATCATCACCCCCATTGCTACGCTCGATAGTCTGGAAAAATCACTGTACGAAAGCGAAGCGGAAGTCAACGCTACTGAATTGAAGGTGATCTTTGAAATAGCCGCGCTTCCCAATGTTAAATGGTGGCATCGCGTTATTGCTGAAAGCAAAGACTACTCGTTTTGCATCAACGGGTTTATTAACCACTACCCGGATTTTCTGGTCATGACGGACAAGGGCATTCTGGTCGTCGTGGAAGTCAAGGGCGACCATCTCAACAATTCCGATAGCGAACGCAAACTCCGCCTTGGGCGTAAATGGGCAGACAAGGCAGGCGACAAATATCGCTATTACATGGTTTTCGACAAGCTGGATTGGAACAAAGAAGGCGCGTATGACCTTCCAGACTTCATCGAACTAATGAAAAGGCTGTAAGTCCGCATGTGTCGTCTTGCGGGCGGCAGGTCTTGCAGACTGCATCCGCCGCCCCTACGGACAATTCAACGACACCACGCACTTAAAAGAGATGCCGCGCATTGAACAACTTGTAGGGGACGCAATCTGCGTCCCGGCAAAAGTCTTGCAGATGGCAAGGAGACAAGGGCAAAAGTGTACGCAACTGAATCGAAAATTCTCTAGCCCCCGCCTCAACTCGCAAAAATGCGTCGCGCGCCCACGCTTAGTAAGCCAAGCCAGGTCATGAGGAGCGAACCCGTCAGATGCAGCACGCAAAGCAGCAACGCATAGCCAACGCGGCCTGAAATCAGGCGCTCAACCGTTTCAGCAGAAAAAGTGGAAAAAGTGGTCAGTCCCCCCAGAACGCCGGTAATGAGAAAAAGTTTCAGGAGCGGGTCAAGCGAACTGTGCAGATGAAAGAGGCCGACCACCACGCCGACCAGATAGCCGCCAATCAGGTTGGCTGCCAAAGTCCCAAGCGGCAGCAGAGGAAAAATCGGATTCAGAAGGATGCCAAGCCCCCAACGGGCACATGCGCCCAAGCCGCCGCCCAGCCCGATTGCCAGTGCCGCGCTTAAACCCGTTACGTTCGTCATCGCAATCTCCTTTGCCCGGATTCAACTATTCAATGCCCTGGCTTGCCAGATATTCTTCATAGCCGCCTGGATAGTCGGTAATGCCGCCATCCGGGGCGATTTCAAGCACGCGGGTAGCGAGCGAAGAGACGAATTCCCGGTCGTGCGACGCAAAAATCAGCGTACCCTTGTAGAGATCAAGCGCGGTATTCAAGGCTTCAATGGATTCCATATCCAGGTGATTGGTGGGTTCGTCCATGACCAGCGTGTTCGGGCTTTGCAGCATGAGTCTGCCGAACAGCATCCGCCCCTGTTCGCCGCCAGAGATGACGGAGACCGGCTTTTTCTGCTCGTCGCCGGAAAAAAGCAGTCGCCCTAGCGTACCGCGAATCAGGGTTTCCAAATCCTTGTCGCCTTCCGCCGTGGCGCTCGCGTATCTGCCAATCCAGTCGGTAAGCGGAACATTGCCGGTAAATTCTGCGGCGTGGTCTTGCGCGTAATAGCCGGGCGCGGCTTTTTCCGCCCATTTGATATTACCGCTCGAAGGCGTAAGCTCGCCCATCAGAAGTTTTAAAAGCGTGCTTTTGCCCGCGCCGTTTTCGCCAATCAGGGCAACCTTTTCGCCCGCATTGACCGTGAAGCTCGCGCCGTTGTAGAACGATTTGCCATCAGCCGCATAGCGAAACGAAAGGCTCTCCACTTCCAGCGCATGACGGTGCAGCTTCGCCTTGTCGTCAAAGGTAAAACGTATCCACGGATATTGGCGGGAAGAAGGTTTTACGTCTTCGGGTCTTAGCTTTTCAATCAGTTTCATGCGGCTCGTGGCCTGTCGCGCCTTCGATTTGTTGGCGGAAAAGCGGCGCACGAATTCCTGCAATTCGCCGATTTTCTCCCTGGCGCGGGCATTGGCCGCCTGCTGGCGGGTACGCGCCTGACTGGCCGCTTCCATGAAATCGTCGTAATTGCCCGGATAGACGGTAATCCTGCCGTAATCCAGATCGGCCATGTGGGTGCAGACCTGATTCAAAAAATGCCGGTCGTGGGAGATGATGACCATCGTGGATTCGCGCTGGTTCAGGATGTCCTCCAGCCAGCGAATCGTGTTGATGTCGAGGTTGTTGGTCGGCTCATCCAAAAGAAGGATGTCCGGGTCGGCAAACAGCGCCTGACAGAGCAATACCCGCAACTTCCAGCCCGGCGCGACATTTCGCATCAAGCCGTCGTGCAATTTGGTCGCAATGCCCGCGCCGTGCAGCAGTTCGCCCGCGCGCGCTTCCGCCGTATAGCCGCCGTATTCGCTGAAATGCGTTTCCAGTTCGGAGGCGTGCAGATAGTCCGCTTCGGTAGCTTCCGGGTTTGCGTAGATGGCATCCTTTTCGGTACGGCAGAGCCACATTTCTTCGTGTCCCATCATGACCACATCCAGCACCCGCATGTCCTCAAAGGCAAATTGATCCTGACGCAGATAAGCCATGCGCTCTGTTGCGTCCTTGGCGACGTTGCCCGCCGAGGGTTCCAGCAGCCCGCAGAGAATCTTCATGAAGGTGGATTTTCCCGCCCCGTTCGCGCCAATCAGCCCGTAGCGAAAGCCCTCGCCGAATTTGACATTGACGTTCTCGAACAGGGGCTTTGCGCCGAACTGCATGGTGATGTTGGATGCGACAAGCACTGCGGTATCTCCGGGGATTACGAAAGCCCAATATTTTACCTGAGCGCGGGAGTGGATGCCGGAATGCGGTAGAGATAAAGCGTATCCACATCGGCAGAATCTTCATCTGCCAGAGTTTCGCAGGGGATGTCGGAGACGGGAAACGCCTTGCTGATGAAGAGGCTGCCGGGCTTCATCTCCCGGCAGGCTTTTTCCCAGATTTGGGTCATCGGCGCGGGAGAAAGAAAGCAATACATGGCGGCATAAGGCGCGAAGGAATGCGTCCAGAAATTCTCAAAGCGCCAGTCGAGCCGAAGGGAACCGTGACGACGGACGCGAATTTTCCCGATCAGCCAGGGCAGGGGCGCGTGTTCGATGCCTCGCAGAATCAAATCGGGACGCAGGCGGGCAAGCGGCAGCAACAGGCTGCCCACGCCCGCGCCCGCATCGAGTAGAGTGATATTTTCCGGGAGCAGGGCGGCAAGCTGTTGGGCAGTGCGCGCATTGCTCAGATAAAGGGGGACGCGGTTGGTGAGGGCGCTACGAAAAACGAGCCAGATGAGCAAAAAGGCGGCGAGCGGCCAGAGCGGGGAAATATCCGCCGCCATCTGCCAGCTATGCGCCCAGTAGAGGAGCGGCGCGAAGGCCAGATGAATGGCCTGCCACCAGGGCGGCGAGCAAAACAACCGCGCAAGAACAAAGGCGACCAGGCCGATGCTCAGAACTTTTACGCCCCAACCATCCGCGCCGATTGCGGCGGTAATTCCCAGAACGGCTGCCGCCGCAAAGGACTGGAGGGCAAATTCGCGTAGGAGTGCGTGGGGAAGTGGCATAAGTAGAACAGGGACAGGGTAACGAAAACGGGCGCTATTCCTTGCCCTGAATTTTCCAAAGAAATTCGGTGACAACCCTCCTCCCGCTTTCCATATTCGGACATACTTTGGCGGTTCCGCTTTCGCAGTAGTCCCGCAAGTTCCAGCGTTGGGAAGGCGATTTTTTCTGCATCCCCGGGCAGGGGTTTGCCTGGAACCCGACATACTCCGCAACGATCTCTCCCGACTCCCGCTCAATCAGCCGCAGTCTGCCGCGCCCAACCCAATGGGCACGGTCTTCAAGGGTGGAAATGTCCTCAATTGAAAGCGCATATCTGGCGTTGGACGGATCGTCCGACAGATTGCCTGCATCCCAGGGAAGGGCGTATCCATACTGAATTTCCCGGAACGCGCGGATACTCTCTTTCCGGCTTTCGTCGTATTTATCTCTACGATGTCGAATGACCCCGTTTTCGGGGATTTTCTTCGGAGCCGTCTCCAGCAACGGCAGAGGCGCATTTCCCCGGTCGTTGCCAAGCGCCAGAATGCCATCGTTCAGCACAATGCCGGGCTTGATGAAAATGCGCTCGTCTGTCGAGCAGACGGTTTGCAGATAATCGCGCGCTTGTTGAGCCAGAAGTATTAGAGATTCCTTGGCCTGTTTTTTGTCCCGCTGATACCTCTTCTCTTTTGCAGCCCCGATAGTCGCCTCATAAGCATTAAAAAATGGAAGCGATAAAAGCACGAATGGGATAGCGGCAGGAGGACAAGAGTGACAATCGTTGAATGTGTCGCGTGACGCGCAGCCGCCCAGGTTCGCGGCGAGCAGAGCCACGATAAGCCACTTCCGGCAAGGCAGGAAAAAATCCGTCAGGGCGCGTTTCATTTATTGAGCCGGTTCCATCAGGGCTAGACGGCAAGTCCGGTTGTTTCATCCACGCCGAGCATGAGGTTCATGCACTGGATTGCCGCGCCGGATGCGCCCTTGCCGAGATTATCATAACGGGCGGCAAGAAGGATTTGCGTCTCATGCCCAAAGACGAAAATCTCGACCCGGTTTGTCCCGTTGCAGGCGGTTGCGGAGAGCATTTTATCTTCCAGAACGCCCGCGCCCACCGGATTGGCGGGCATGACCCGAATGAACGGTTCTCCGGCGTAGTA
>JAISSL010000234.1 GCA_031273145.1 Zoogloeaceae bacterium
ACCGGCCTCTGCTCGTCGGCAACCACGCGCCCGGACATGCTGCCGGGACAGGGCTTGTCCTGATAGAGGGTCTTTCCGCCCGCGTCGGTACACTTGTAATTCTGGGCAACTGCCGGAGCAAACGCCGAGATTCCAACGACGATTCCAACAATCATGAAGACCGCCAACGCCGAAAGAGCGTTGCGTGTGGATGCCTGTTTTCTGAATGGGTTCATGGCTTTCTCCCTTCGCCGCAATTATCGCATATTCCCGCTTGCCTGCATCGTATTTCCGTGAGTGCCGGGGCAACTGGCACGAAGTCGAACGCGGCATCGGGAATGTAGAGCCGCGCCACGGGTTCCGGCGCCGCTATCTGGATGACAAAGCGCCCCGCTTCTTTCTCCCAGAAAATCGCCCGCGTCTCAAGGCCGTATACCCTTCGGTCTCTGGGGACGAGGAACAAAATCCCGCTACGGTAGCGGTCAAGCCCATCGTTTGGATAGCGCGCCGCGCAATCGAGCATCTTCTGAATATCCGATTGCGCTATGTCGACCGTCTGCTCCATCTCCGCCCGGTCGACCGCCTGTCCCCAGGCGGATGTCGCGCAAAACCACGACCCGAACAGGAGAGCGGCAATCAGCAGCAGTTTTTTGCGCGTCACCATCCCTACTTTCCCCTGCTCCGCAGGTAATACTGGACGGCCTGATTATGCTCAGGCAAGGAAGTGGAAAAATAACTGCTGCCATCGCCCTTGGCGACGAAAAAAATGGCGTTGGTCTTGGCCGGATGGAGCGCGGCCTGGATGGAAGCCAGGGAAGGCGTGGCAATCGGCGTGGGCGGCAGCCCCGCGCGCATGTACGTATTGTAGGGCGTATCGGTACGCAGATCGGAACGGTACAGCGTCCCCCGGTAGGATTCGCCCAACCCGTAAATGACGGAAGGATCGGTATCCAGCCGCATCCCCATCCGCAGACGATTGACGAATACTCCGGCCACCATTGCCCTATCCTTTGCAAGCCCCGTTTCTTTCTCCACGATGGAAGCCATAATCAGAGCCTGATACGGGGAAACATAGGGCAGGTTCGCTTCCCGCGCGTTCCATTCCCGTTCCAGATGGGTTTTCATTTCCCGCGCCGCGTAAGCGAACAGTTCCAGGTCGCTCGAATATTTGCCGACCCGATAGGTATCGGGAAAGAACATCCCTTCCGGCGATTGCCCCGGCAACCCGATTTTCTGCATCAGTTCCGCGTCGGACATGGATGCGGTCACATGTTCCAGCCCCTCATGCGCGGCTACCGTCCGCCGCCATTCCCGGAAAGTCCAGCCTTCGATCAGCTTGACATCCACCTGCAAGACCTTGCCTTCCGCCATCATCCGCAGCAAATGTCGGGGCGTCATGCCCGGCGTCAGGGCATAACAGCCAAGCTGTATTTCATGTTTCCTGCCTGATAAAATCTCTTCTGCCCGCGCCGCCAGCACCAGCATGTCCTCGGATACCGGCGCGCCCGCCTCGGTCAGCGCGCGCGCTACTTTCCGCACCCCCATTCCAGAGGAAACGCGAAATTCCAGCGGCGAAGCCACCGGCAGGGGACGTTCCATCCAGCCGATATAAAACCAGCCCCCTGCCGCAAGGGGCAGCAGGATGATGAGGTAAACCGGCAAAAGCAGGCGCGACAGTTTCATGGCAAGAACCCATAAATCCAAAGAGGATAAAGCATACCATCAAATGTAGTTGCCTTGCAGACAAGCGTTTTTAAAGTGTTACTTTAACTTTATCTTATAACTTATTGTTTTAAATGATTTATCATGCGGAAAGCCGTTCATGGTATCCTGAATTTTTTTGCCGGACAATACCCTGAATGCGTTTCAGGGGCATTTTTTCTGCGCTTGATTTTTCAGAACCAGTCTATATACTGGTCTATATTGGTTCATTGGGGGAAGCAGCATGAACAACGAAGTAATCGGTTCTTATGAAGCCAAAACGAAGCTCCCGGAATTATTGCGCGGCGTTCGCGCCGGCAAGAGCTACACCATCACCCTACGCGGCGAGGCCATAGCCGATCTTGTCCCCGCCCAGAAGAACAACCGCTCGGATGCCGTACAGGCAGCCGCCGAAATGCGCGCCTTCATGCGGACACGCAAGCCTATCCCCGGCCTCAACATCAAGGCGCTCATCAACGAGGGGCGCGAGTGAGCATCGTACTGGATGCCTCGGTTGCATTGCTCTGGCTGGCACCTGAAACCAATCCGCAAGGGGTGAAGTACGCAGACGCGGTTCTGGATAAGGTGGAAAAGTCACAAGCCCTCGTGCCTTCGTTGTGGCATCTGGAGGTGGCGAACGCCATTGCCAGAATGGAAGCCAGGGGCATGGTGCTGGAAGCCGATTCGCAATGCTTCATCGCGCTTCTGCAACGGCTGGACATCAAGACAGACCTGACTACGGCAGAGTATGCGCTTGGGGATACCTTGAACCTTGCCCGCCGCTACAAACTCTCTGTTTACGATGCGGCCTATCTGGAACTTGCCTTGCGGACGGGGCATCCATTGGCGACGCTTGACGCTGAACTGGCTAAGGCTGCGGCTCTGGCAGGTCTTGCAGACGACAATTGAAAAAACATGGGTTCAATCGCCGTCTGCATGACACCAGAGATAGCCAAAGGCTTTCAGCAGTTCGCCCGTCGCGCACAGGGGCAGACCCATGATGCCGGTATCGCTGCCTTCGATGCGCTCGATAAAAAGTCCGGCGCGGCCCTGAATGCCATAGGCGCCGGCTTTGTCCGTTGCCTCTCCGCTTGCTACATAGTGGCGAATTTCCTGCATCGTGAGCTTGCGGAAAAAAACTTCGGAGACATCCAGAATGGACTCCTGCCGGGTCTTGTCCACAATGGAGACGCCCGTCAATACCCGGTGCGAAGTGCCGGACAAACGCGAGAGGATAGCGCGCGCGTCGGCGTCATTGGCCGGTTTGCCGATAATCTCGCCGTCTAATTCCAGCGCGGTATCCGCCGACAGAACCGGAAAACGCGGCAATTTTCGTTCTTCCAAAAGACGCAAACCGTGCGCCGCCTTGGCGCGCGCCAGCCGCACGACATAATCCGCCGCCGCCTCGGAAGGCTTGGGCGATTCGTCGTTTTCCGGGTCGTTTCGCGGCGGCTCACGAAACGACAGTACTTCAAAACGAATGCCCGCCCGCTGCAACAGTTCCCTGCGCCGGGGACTTTAGGAAGCCAGATAAATCTGCCTGAACACAGAATCCGCCTCGGTCATGTTTTATTTATCCTTCCCGATGGCAGGAATGCCCATGCGGCAGTTTCGGGAAGGGGAAAATATATTTGGCGCAATTTACAGAGGCCGAAACAGGGGAAAATGGCACGGTTTGGCATGTCAGTGCGCCTTGGTCGGTTCATCAATGGGTTTGAATACAGATAGTGGGAGAGGCGGTCTCTCAGCCCAAAGCTGTAATCCTCTTGGTTGGTCCGAAGTGTGTGGGTCACGACATAGAACGATGGCTGGCTCGAACAATCCAATCCACAATGCTTCGTATGTTGGAAGAACACGCCTAAAGGCTAGATTCTTCCCCAGTATTTCGCCTGTCAGGCTATCAACAGCTTGGTATTCCAGTTTTTCCAATTTCCAGCCTATCGGTTTTTCGTAACGATTACCGACGAATTTCACGTGAAAACGAGCCGTTGGATGTTCAAGCGTCTTGCTGTACAACTGCCCATCGCGTTTTTCAACGTGCTGAATCCCACTGCCATAGATATTGTCGTATTCCGTAAACCTGAATCCATGTTTCGTAATGTACCAATTTCCTTCTCCGAAAGCTCCATCATAAAACCCCTCCACCTCCACCTGCCGATAAATCTTCACCCCGGCATCCTTGCACGCCTCACGGAAATGCGATGAAATCCAGTATTCCTCCGCCCACGGCAGGGCAGACAAAACCAGAACAGGCAGCCCCAGCACCCCCCATCTCCAACTCAACCACCAATCCCGTCTCCAACCCAACTTCTGAAGAAGCCACAAAACGAGTTTGTTAAGCAACCGGGCAACCATCAGGATCGCGCCTGTATAGATCAAAATGACGACCACGCCTATCGGCCCAATGAGATAGCCCACGGGACCAGTTACAGCCCACGCCCCAGACGGCAAAAGCGCCATGAGCGTAACGAGCGCCCAAGACCAGACCAGATTTCTCAAGTTTTTGTCATCCATATGCTCGCCCTCTTTCTCATTCATTCCTCAAGTTCTGCGGACTGCCGCGCAGGAACCGCCTCACGGCGCGTTTGCCGCCAGCATAGCGGCGGCGCGTGTTTGCCCTTGAATCGGCTCAAAAGCAAGCATGTCATTATCGTACATCGAATAACAGGCATGTCAAGCAGCCCTGAACTCATCATTCCCGCGAAGGTGGGAATTCAGTGCTTTTGCGTCTCTCACCTCGTCATTCCCGCCTGCGCGGAAATAACGAGTGTGGGCGGGCGGCAGGTTGCCGCCCCTACGGACAAATTCAGTGGCCGCGCATTGAACAACTTGTAGGGGACGCAATCTGCGTCCCGTTACAGGTCTGGATTCCCGCCTTCGCGGGAATGACGAGGTGAGGTTCCCGTCTGCGCGGAAATGACGAGTGTGGGCGGGCGGCAGGTTGCCGCCCCTACGGACAAATTCAGTGGACGCGCATTGAACAACTCGTAGGGGACGCAATCTGCGTCCCGCCAAAAGTCTGGATTCTCGCCTGCGCGGGAATAATGGCGGGGATTACTCCCGATGATAAGGATGTCCATTAAGCAAACTGACCGCCCGATAAAGCTGTTCGCACAGCAGCACCCGCGCCAGACCATGCGGCAGGGTTAAACTGGAAAGCCGGATGGATTCCTCGGCCTCTGCCTTCAGTTCCGCATCCAGCCCGTCCGCGCTGCCAATCAGAAAGGCCACGTTCTCGCCCTGTAAAAACCAGTGTTGCAAACGCTTTGAGAGTTGCAGCGTCGTCAAATCCTCTCCCTTTTCATCCAGCACTACAAGACGCGCCCTGGAAAAAGATTTCAGGGTTTGCCGTAAGCGAATGCCCTCGGCCTGAAGCAGTTGTTCCCGCATTTTGCCTTCCCTCGGTTCCGGCTTGACCTCGCACACCTGCGCCGCAATTTCTCTGGGCAGGCGCTTCAAATATTCCCGGCAAGCCGTCTCCACCCACTCCGGCTGACGATGCCCCACCGCAACCAGCAGAAATTTCATGACGAGCCGCGCCGCTTGACCAGAAAATCCGGCGAAGCGGGCGCGTCGCGCCAAAGCTCTTCCAGATTATAGTAACGCCGCGCTTCCGGCTGCATCACATGCACGACCAGATCGCCCAAATCCAGCAGCACCCATTCGCCGCCCTCCTCGCCTTCCACCGACAATATTTCGCCGCCCGCCTCGCGTACCTTGTCCGCGACGTTTTTCGCAAGCGCCCGAACCTGTCGGCCAGAATCGCCACAGGCTATCACGATGCGGTCAAACAACGGCGTCAAGTGCGCGGTCTCCAGCACCTCAATTTCCCGCCCCTTCACATCTTCCAGAGCAGCGACCACGATTTTCTGCAATTTTCGCAATTCCATATTCAGGGTTCTTCAAGGATTCATGGAGAAAGGGATGAACGCAGAGGCGCGTACAGATTATGACGGATAATATATTCGCGCGCCGATTCCGGCAACAGGTAGCGAACGCTCGCCCCGGCAGACAATCGCGCCCGAATGAAAGAGGACGCAATAGCGAGCGGCG
>JAISSL010000237.1 GCA_031273145.1 Zoogloeaceae bacterium
CGAGGCGCTCCCCGAAAAGATAGAAATGTCGTACATCGGAGGCTGAACCCATTTGATGATGGAAGATTGACAAGACCCCATGAGATTTACCTGGAAACATCATTTCAAACCCAACAGGAAGGCGTTCTTCCTGTCACCTTAGGAGAAACAAAATGATTCAAACACTCGTAAAACGGGGCATTCTGCTCTGCGCGGTCACATTCCTCTATTGCGCGCCTGCTCACGCGCTGGATGCCGACGCGGCCAGACAACTGGCGCGGAACAACAATTGCGCCAAGTGTCACGATCCCGGGCCGGACAAGGACGGTCCAGAATTCAAGAAGATTGCGGAAAAGTACAAGGGCGATGGGCAGGTGGAAGCCAAGCTCGTCAAGCATCTCACTTCCGGCAACCCGGTGGAATTCCCGGATGGGCACAAGGAAGATCACACCATCGTGAAAACCAAGCCCGCCAGGGATGAGGCGCAAATCAAAAATCTGGTGCAATGGGTGCTTTCCCAGTGACGCAGGTCATCTGGCAATCTCCATGTTTTTATGGGGATTGCCGGAGCGTTGCGGCTTCTCTACCGACGCCTGAAATGAGCGCAGCGTTCCCCGGAAGCATCGAAATGTCGTATATTGAGGGCTGAACCTTGGACGCGAAAAAACCGGCTTATGAAAAAGAAATATCCATTCCTTTCGATTCTGGCGGCGATGCTGCTGTCCGGGTGCGAGGCTGCGATTTATACGATAACCATTCCGAGCCGCATCGCCTTCAGGCATGAGCAGGAAAAGAAGGTCGAAATAGTACGCAAAAAAATTGAAGCGGGCGATCTGGAAACCAGCAAACGCTGCATCATCGGCATTTGTGATGATTCATACTGGGGCAAGCGCGTGCGCTTGTCGGACGACACCTACCGTCGCGCCGCTGAAATCGTGCTGGAGGCTTACCAGAATGACCCTGACCCGGACCTGGATACGCTGGAGCTTTTGATGAAGGCGCATGAGCGGTTGTGCAAAGGTGTAGTATCGTCCACTGACGTTCGCCGTGGTGTATATCAGCCTGTATCCCCAGACGAGGAACTCGCCCATCGCAAGGCCATTCTCCAGCTTTCCCGATCGGAAAAACTATGGGACTACGCCACCGAAAGTGAGAGCACTGCTGTCAAAGGTAGTTTTTCCGCCATCCGGTATGTGCTGTTTGACACGACGGTCTACTTCCTCGTGGAGGATTACGCCGCAAAGGTTTCCGGCGACCCGTATCAGGCATTTGTCTGCGACCTCGCGTCATACGAAAGGCAAGCCTTTATCGTCAATGCCCGAAAACCGCCTCATACCATCTGGTCACTCTGTGAAGATGCAGAGCAGCGTTGGAAGAACAAGGCGAGGACGCAGGTAGAAAAGGACATTGAATCCGGGAACGTGGCGGCAGCGGAGCGTTGCCTCTTCGAGTGCGAAAAATTCAGGGATGACGCAAACAACTTCGGGGACTTGCTGAACAGGCAAGCGGATGGGGCACGCCGCCTCGCCGCCCGCCTCATCATCAGCGCCTACGAAAACACCCCCAACCTGAACGCCCGCCAGCAGGAGGCACTCAAACTGTCGCGCGAAGTCTCCTTGAACAGCGGTTGCGGCGGTTGTCGCTGATTCAGGAACCGGCTTGTGAAAAAGAAATATCCAATCCTTTCGATTCTGGCGGCGATGCTCATGTTGACCGGGTGCGAGTCTGTTGCGTTGCTTGTTTTGACCATCCCCTACAAAATAGCCTATAGAAGCGAGCAGGAAACGCGCGAAGCACTACGCGAAAAAATTGAAGCAGGCGATCTGGATGCCAGCAAACACTGCGTGGAGGAAATGGATTGTGGGCTTCACCTCGCGCGCTTGCCGGAAGAGACGCGCCGTCGCGCCGTTGAAAACGTGCTGGCGGCTTACCAGAACGACCCTGACCCGGAACTGGACAAGCTGGCTTATTTGATGCTGGCGCATATGCGTCTGTGGGATTCTCAAGTCGTTCATGGCAAGGCAATTCTCCAGCTTGCCCAGTCAAAGAAGCTATGGGACTACGCCAACATGGAGGGCAGCGCCGTCAGCGATCGTTTTACCGACATCCAGAATGTGCTGTATGACACGATAACCATCTTTCTCGTAAGAGATCACATCGCAAGGGTTTCCGGCGACCCGTATCAGGCATTCGTTTGCGACCTTACTCCATATGAGAGGGAAGCCTTTATCGTCAACGCCCGACAACCGGAGCATACGAAGAAGTCACTATGTGAGAAAGCAGAGAGTGATTGGAATGGCGGAGCATTGGATCAGGTGTTTTTGGACGAGAACTTGGAGACAGCAGAACGCCTCATCTTCGAGTACGAAAAATTCAGAAACAATGCAGAAAACAGCGCCAAGCACTTATTTGCTACGGGGAGACAAGTTTATAAACTCCGCTATGCTGCCTGCCGTATCATCAACGCTTACGAAAACAACCCCAACCTTGACGCCCGCCAGCAGGAGGCGCTCAAACTGTCGCGCGAGATACCCTTGGGTAACGACCGTTGCTGATTTCACCAAAAAAGGAACGCTCTTGAACCACGAACCCGAAGACCTGAGCCATTTTTCCGCCACGGGCCGCGCCCGCATGGTGGATGTCTCCGCCAAGGTGGAGAGCCAGCGAGCCGCAACCGCAAGCGGCATTCTGCGGATGCTTCCGGCAACCCTGGAACGCATCCGCGCCGGGACGCTCGCCAAGGGCAACGTACTCGCCGTCGCCGACGTGGCGGCAGTCATGGCCGCCAAGCGCACCCCCGACCTGATTCCGATGTGCCATCCTGTGCAACTTTCCGGCGTCGAAGTCGAATTCAGTGAAGTGCTGGCGGAAGATGCCGAAGGCTCTGTCGGCATTCAGGTAACAGTTACGGCTCGTTGCACCGGCGCAACCGGCGTCGAAATGGAAGCCCTCACCGCCGCCGCCGGCGCGTTACTTACTATCTACGACATGTGCAAGGCCATTGACCGGGGAATGCGAATCGAGGCCATCCAACTGGAAGAAAAACGCGGCGGCAAAAGCGGCATCTGGCGGCGCAATGCGCCTGCCGGAGAAACGTCGTATGATTAGCGCGGTTTTGATTCAGGCATGTACGCGCTTGCTTCCTTGCCATCCGCAAAACCTGTTGCGGGACGCAGGTTGCGTCCCCTACAGGCATTTCGATACGCAGCGCCTCTTTTCAATGCGCGAGATTTCTGAATTGTTCGTAGGGGCGGCAACCTGCCGCCCGTCTCCAACTTATTGCCGTCCGCAAGGCACGCATGATTGACATCCTCTTTTTCGGCCCGGTTGCCGAACGCGCCAAAACGCGCCAGATTCGCCTGGATTACCGGGAAGGCTTGCGCTGGCAGGACGTGCGCGACACGCTGCAAACGCGCCACCCGGAAGCCTTCGAGATCGTCTCCATCGTGGCGGTCAATGGGCAGCGCGTTGGCGAACAGGACACGGCTTCACTTCCCGATGGCGCGGAAGTCGTTTTCATGTCCGCCTTTTCTGGAGGATGAACCCCTTGACGAACGATGCCGTCCGCCTGCAACTGGAAGATTTTTCTCTCGATGCGGAAGTGTCCGCCCTGCGCGCGCATTCAAAGCGCATCGGCGGCATTGCGACTTTCCTCGGCTGTACCCGCGATTTTTCCGAAGCGCGCGCAGTGCGTGAAATCACGTTTGAAGCCTATCACGCCATGGCGCTTGCCGAACTGATAAACCTGCGGGAAGAAGCCATGCTCCGATTCGGCCTCATTGACGCGCGGATCATTCATCGTTTGGGAACCGTGCAGGCGGGAGAAAACATCGTGCTCATCGTCGCGGGCGCGGAACATCGCGCCCCTGCCTTCGATGCCTGCCGCTGGCTGATTGACGAATTGAAGGCGCGCGCCCCCATCTGGAAAAAAGAAATCACCCCCCAGGGCGAATCCTGGGTGACGCCCCATCCTTAGCCCTCAAAAGACATGACCCCGCCCGTTTTCATCTTCGTCGGCCATTCCAATTCCGGCAAAACCACTTTCATCGAACGGTTAATCCCCATGCTGACCCGGCGGGGATTGCGCGTCGCCACGATAAAACACGCCCATCACAAAGTCCATCTCGATACCGAGGGCAAGGACAGTTGGCGCTACAAGAACGCGGGAGCCGCCCTCAGTATGCTCGTCACCACGCACGCGCTGCAACTGGTGGCCGATGCCGACGAATCGCGCGAACCGGCGCAACTGGCAGCACGCTTTTTGGGTGAGGCCGACATCGTGCTGGCCGAAGGGTTTTCGCAAGCCAATGGTCCCAAAATCGAAATCATGCGCCGCGCGCTCGGCAAGCCGCCGCGCTGCGAAATCGCCGACGGCCTGATTGCCATCGCCACCGACTGCCCCGAAATCTACCCGGAATTGCCGCATTTCACGCTCGACGACCACGAGGCGCTGGCGGAGTTTCTTCTCCAATACACCAGCGCCACCCGGACATGATTACAGACTGCGCGGCGCTGATTTTTGCCGGGGGCGCATCCCGCCGGATGGGGCGCGAAAAACTCTCCCTGCAATTCGGCGGGCAAAGCCTGCTGCAACGCATGTTAGACCTGACGCAGACGCTTTTTCCGTCGGTGCTGGTCAGCGTCCAGCATCCCCGCGACGACATAGACGCGCCGCAGGTGTGCGACGAAATTCCCGGCGCGGGGCCGCTTGCCGGACTGTGCGCGGGACTGCAACAGGCAACGACGCCCTGGGTCTTTGCCGTGGCGGCGGATATGCCCTACCTGCTGCCGGAAGTCATCGAACGGCTGGCGACATACCGCCCCGGAAATCAGGCCGTCGTCCCCGTTATTGGCGGACAGCCCTACCCGCTCACGGCGTTCTATGCTGTATCAATCTTGCCCATACTACGTGAGGTCCTGGCTCGCCCTAAAAGACCCGGCCTGCGCGCGGCGCTGCCGGAACTGAAGGTTTGCTCTCTTGACGAGCGCCACTTTATTGATATTGATAAGGAACTCCGCAGTTTCATGGATATTGATAGCCCGGAAGATGCCGCAGAGGCACTCCGGTATTTTGGGAATTGAAATCGTCCTGAATCCCCCTGCCAGGTTTGATGGTGAAAGTGCGCCACTACTGGCTGGTCAATTTTTACCGGCCAAAGCGGATGGCGGCATCGCTGCCGCCGGTTGTTCAAACGAGTGCAGCAGGGCATCAAGCCGGTCGGCAATATCCAGCCAGTCATGCTCGTAGCGTTGTCGATTGAAAGTTGCTCGTAACAGGATACCGTCTCGGTATGAAGAAGTTAGCCAGCATGTTTGGTAGGGAATAAGCTCGGGCTTAACTCTGGGGGCAGTACGGCAACGAAGGATTCGTTTCACCTTCGTGCCTTCAATCAGATAAAA
>JAISSL010000287.1 GCA_031273145.1 Zoogloeaceae bacterium
TTCATCTTCTCCATGATGACCCCTGCAAAGGAAATCACAATGAAACATTCCAGACTTTCCTGGCTTATGCCCTTATTGCTTGCCCTGTTTTTTGCGGGGTGCGCGACAGAAACCCACCGGGGGCTGGCCATCGAGCAGACACGAAGCGCCCAGACCTACTATAGCGGCGCGCGCTCACCCATCGCGGTTGGCAAGTTCGACAACCGTTCCAGTTTTATGCGCGGGCTTTTTTCGGACGGCGTAGACCGTCTGGGCAGTCAGGCCAAGACCATCCTGATTACCCACCTGCAACAAACCAACCGCTTTAACGTACTCGACCGGGACAACATGGAGGAAATAAAACAGGAAGCCGCCATTCGCAATGAAACCCAGGCATTGAAGGGCGCGACCCACATCGTTACCGGGGATGTCTCGGAATTTGGCCGCAAGGAAGTGGGCGACCATCAGTTGTTCGGCATCTTGGGGCGCGGCAAGAAACAGATTGCCTACGCCAAGGTGAGCCTCAACATCGTCAGCATCCACACGAGCGAGGTGGTCTATTCGGTACAGGGCGCGGGCGAATATGAGCTTTCCAACCGGGAAATCATAGGCTTTGGCGGTACGTCCGGCTACGACTCCACCCTGAATGGCAAGGTACTCGATCTGGCCATCCGCGAAGCGGTTGATCGGCTCACCCAGGCGATTGACCAGGGCGCGTGGAAACCATGAGGGGCATGATGAAGAGACGCTTAATCCTCTGCCTTGTCCCGGCGCTTGTGGTCTATCTTTCCGGCTGCGCGAGTTCGCAACAGGCGCTTTATGCCTGGGGAAGCTACGAAACACAGGTTTACGCCTACCTGCAGGAAGGAAAAAGCCCGGAAGCGCAAATCGAAGCGCTGGAACGCGATCAGGAAAAAATCGAAGCCAGTGGCAAGACCGCGCTGCCGGGTTTTTACGCGCATCTGGGCATGTTGTACGCGAATGTCGGCAACGACGCAAAGGCCATTGCCTGCTTTGTAACGGAAAAGACCCGTTTCCCGGAAGCGACTCCCTTCATGGATTTCCTTCTCAAGAAATATCAAAAATAAGAGGTTTCGCATCATGAATTCCGCATTCAATCTGGTTTTTCCGGTTATTCACGCCACGCGCCGCATGGCGGCGCTGGCGGGCATCGCGTTCCTGCTTTCTGCCTGCGGCACGACGGGTTCCCAGTATGATTACACCGCGTTTCGGGAGAGCAAACCGCGTTCCATCCTGGTACTGCCGCCGATCAACCAGACCCCGGAAGTCAAGGCAAAAAATACTTTTCTTGCCACTTCCACCATACCTTTGGCGGAATCTGGCTACTACGTGATTCCGGTCACGTTGGCAGAGGAGGCATTCAAACAGAATGGCGTAAACGTCGCGGAAGAGGCGCACGCGATTGCGCCTGGCAAGCTGCGCGAGATTTTCGGCGCGGATGCCGCCCTGTACATCACCATTACCCGTTTTGGCGTAAGGTATGTCTTGGTTGATAGCGTGGTGGAAGCCGCTGCCTCGGCAAGGCTGATTGACCTTAGAACCGGGCAGGAATTATGGTCGGGGCAGGTTTCTATCAGCCAAGGGAGCAGCAACAACAACCGTAGTCTTGTTGGAATGCTGGTGAGCGCAGCCTTCAATCAAATCGTAAACTCCCTCACGGATAAATCGTATGGCGTGGGCAGAGACGCGAATCAACTGTTGCTTTACGCCAGAGGCAAGAACAAAATCCTGTACGGCCCCTATCATCCGAAATTCGGAACGGACTGAAGAACCTTCCCGCTTTCTTTCCACCTTCGCGGCACGTTCTGCCCATCACCAGAGAGTACAACATCATGTCTAAAAAACAGTTACTTTTGATTTTAGCTGTAGGGCTGCTGATTACTGTCCCGTTGGTACTTGGCACTGTTTTTAGGGATACAAAGCCTCACTTCCAAGAGCGGAATCAGTGGAACGATAAACCTGTCGTCTCTACTCCGCCCCACGAAACTCCGCACCGCGAAGAAAAGGCTCCAATTGCAGCCAATGACGATGGGGAAGAGGTTCTGCCCCCGCCGAAAGAGGAACTGGCCGCTCCAAATGCCATGAAAGAGGTAAAGTGTGACATTAGCTCTACCGGTACAACCTTCTGTCCAGGGCTTTGGGAAAGAACCATGACTACGGGCATGGACACCACTGGCATGTTGGAGCAACTGAAAAGCACGAGTTCTGCCGCCTATCAGCAAGCAATGGCCGAGTATGCGAAACAGGGCATAAAATTTACTGCTGATGGGAAGATGGCCTTCCAGGAGTGCGTCACGCCTGAACAGGCGAAAAGAGTGGGGGATCTCATTATGGCGCCGGTTCCGCAGCATGAAGAATGCACCACCATCACTTCGCCCTTGGTGGATAAGACGCAAAAGGCTTCTTTTACCTGTCCAGATGCTGAAGGTGAAATTATAGCCACCTTCCAGAGCGATACCCCCTATACCGCCTATACCACAGCCATCGCTGTGAACAGTTGCGGAATGCGTGTGAATACGCAGGTATCGTATCGCTGGCTGGGTTCGGATTGCGGCAATGTCAGGACTGCAGAGGACTGTAAGTCCCAAAATTCTGATGCGACATCTTGTGTCTTTCAGCGAGGGCAAAAGCGTGGCTGCAATTAAAACCAAAGTCGTCGCCCGTGAACTACAAAGAATTTTTCGACCGGAAAGGAATGGCATCATGAACAACGTCATAAAAATGTCCGTAAGGAACGCGGCGCGTCCCGCCCGCCAACGGGGAATGATGGACTGAATTCCGCGATCTCGCGCGGAATGACGAGTGGGGAGACGCAAGGACAGGACACGGGCGGCAGGTTGCCGCCCCTACAGGACAATCCAAAGCCATTTGCAGGGTATCCTTGCCCTCTAAAATACCTCGTAGGGGACGCAACCTGCGTCCCGCTACAGGTCTGGATTCCCGCCTACGCGGTAATGACGAGTGAGGAGACGCAAAAACACTGAATTCCCGCCTTCGTAGAAATGACAGGGAATGACGGGGCAGGTACTACTTCCATCATTTTCTGTTTGCCACAAGGGATTGACACTGCCGGAAAGCGGGCGCGCCGCGCAAGAACGCGGCAGCGGGAAGGCGTTTCCCGCCCGCTTTCTGCAATTCGGTGATGAGGAGCGCCCCTTGCGTACAGGCAACGGCAATCCCCTCATCATCCGCAGTCAGCAAGCTACCAGGCGGCGCGTTGTGGGTGAAAAGCAGCGGACGCGCTGCCCATATTTTCAAAGGTTCCCCCAATAATTCCGCGCGGGCGGGATAGAAGGCGCGAACCTGTCGCGCCAACAGTTTTGCGTCCTTCTGCCAGTCGAGCACGGTTTCCGCCGGGTCAATCTTGTTGGCGTAAGTGGCACAAGCATCATCCTGAATTTCGCCGGTCATGGGAAGGCGCGGGAGCGTCTCGCAAATCAGGCGCGCACCCATCTCGGCAAGGCGGTCATGCAGTGTGGCGGCGGTATCGTCAGGATGAATCGGAGTTTTGGCGCGGATAAATACCGGGCCGGTATCCAGTCCGGCTTCCAGTTGCATGATGGAAATGCCGGTCTCCGTATCTCCCGCCTCAATCGCCCGCTGGATGGGCGCTGCGCCCCGCCAGCGCGGAAGCAGGGAAGCATGGATGTTGATGCAGCCAAAACGGGGCACGGCAAGCAGGCTCGCTGGCAGGATCAGGCCATAGGCGGTCACAATCATGGCATCAGCATCAAGGGCGGCAATGGCGGCAGAAGCGTCTTCATCCCGCTTCAGGGAAAGCGGCTGGCGCACCGGCAGACCATGCGCCTCTGCCAGTCGCTTGACCGGCGAAGGCGTCAGTTTCATGCCGCGTCCAGAGGGACGATCCGGTTGGGTTAGCACCAGCAGAAGCTCGTGCCCCGCATCCAGCAAGGCTTTCAGCGCAACGGCGGCGAAATCGGGTGTGCCCGCAAAAATCAGCTTCATGGCTACAGATTGGCCTTGGCCTGTTTGGCAAGCCGGGTTTTGATGCGCGACTGTTTGAGTTGCGAGAGGTAATCCACAAAAACCCGTCCTTCCAGATGATCCAGCTCGTGCTGGATGCAAACCGCCAGCAGTCCGCGCGCGGTCAGAATCTGCGCGTTCCCTGTCAGATCAAGGTATTCGACGGTGATTTCTTCCGCCCGTTCGACTTTCTCATAAATGCCCGGAACGGAAAGGCAACCCTCCTCGTATACCTGCGTGCCTGCCTTCTGAACAATCTTCGCGTTGATGAGCACCAGTAAACTGTTGCGTTCTTCTGACACATCAATGACCACGATACGCCGATGCTGGTCGACCTGGGTCGCGGCCAGGCCAATCCCGGGCGCGGCGTACATTGTTTCGGCCATATCGGCGATCAGGGTATGCAGAACGGCGTCGAATTGGGTCACCGGAGACGCGATTTTTTTCAGGCGCGGGTCGGGATAATGCAAAATTTTCAGCAATGACATGAGTTTTGCTTGCGTAATCAGGTTATTATGGGCAGAATCTCAAGTTGTTTCGAGAAACAAGGCGGCATGAGATTCCAGCAGAGGGACTGTGGAAAAATGTGTCAGTCTCCTGCCTGTTTTCTTTTGCCTTCTTCTGGCGCTGGAAGTGAGGAAAAGCAAATGTCTCGTATTATATGCGCTCTGTTCGTGGCTGTAATAGCCATTTCCGGTTCTTTTGCCCTGGCGGCGGAAGAACCTATCGGCATGGTTGCCAATCCGCCGGATCGTCACATCGTCGTCAAAGGCGATACGCTCTGGGCCATTTCAGGCAGGTTCCTGAAAGACCCCTGGCGCTGGCCGGACATCTGGCGAATCAACAAGGACAAGATCAAAAACCCGCATCTGATCTATCCGGGCGATGTCGTCCTTCTGGATTATGAAGGCGGCGTCCCGCGTTTGCGTCTGGGCAAACGGGTCGGCGGATCGGGCAA
>JAISSL010000015.1 GCA_031273145.1 Zoogloeaceae bacterium
CCAGCAAAAACTGGGTCAGCACGTCAATTTCCCGCGCGCCAATCGCCATGCGGATGCCAATCTCGCGGGTGCGCTCGGTCACGGAAACCAGCATGATGTTCATGATGCCAATCCCGCCCCCAACCAGTGAGACCGAAGCAATCGCGCCCAACAGCAAGGACATGACCCTGGTCGTCTCGGCGGCGGATTCGGCAATGGCGGTCAAGTTGCGGACGGAAAAATCGTTTTCCTGCCCTTCGCGCAAGTGATGCCGCTGGCGAAGCAGGGCATTGATGTACACTTCGACCTGGGGCATGACCTCCGCCCGTTCGGCGCGTACCATGATGGAGCGTACCGATCCCTGAAAAGGCGAGCCGAACAGTTTTCGCTGCGCGGTGGTGAGCGGCACAATCAGCACATCATCCTGATCGCGTCCATCCAGACTTTGCCCCTTCTTGGCGAGTACGCCGAGAATCTGGTAAGGCGCCTGCCCAATCCGCAGGGTTTTGCCGACCGGGTCTTCCCCGGCAAACAGGTTATCCGCCGCGCTTTGTCCAATCAGCGCGACGCGGGTAGCGGAACGAAGGTCGGATTCGGTGAAGTTATCGCCCGCCGCAAGCGACCAGGAACGCACATCCAGATAATTCGGGGTGACGCCAAAGATGGACGTATTCCAGTTCAATGAGCCGTGGATAAGCTGCGCCGACCCCATGTGCGTGGGCGAAGAGGCGGCCACGCCCTGCAATTCGCCAATGGCTTCCGCGTCTGCCGCCGTTAAGGTAGGGGCGCTGCCGCTGCCGCTCCTGACGCCGCCCGACATCGAACCGCCGGAAAGGACGATGAACAGGTTGCTACCCATCGAATCTATGCTTTCCTTGACCGCGCTCTGCGCCCCCTGCCCGATGGACATCATCAGGACGACCGCGCCCACGCCGATAACCATCCCCAGCATGGTGAGCGCCGTCCTGAGCCGGTTTGCGCCCATTGCGCTCCAGGCTTCGTGAAACATTCCGCTTAACATCATGACGTGGCCTCTTCTTCGTCGTGGTGATCTCCGGTCAGCGCGTCCTGCACGATGATGCCGTCCCGAAAGCGTACCTGCCGTCCGGCAAACAGGGCAATATCCGGCTCGTGCGTGACCAGGACGATGGTAATGCCTTCGCGGTTCAGTTCGGTAAAGAGCGCCATGATTTCTTCGCTGGTATGGCTATCCAGATTGCCCGTCGGCTCATCGGCCAGGATTAAGCGGGGACGGTTGACCAGGGCGCGGGCAATGGCAACCCGCTGCTGTTGCCCGCCGGAAATGCGGCTCGGAAGGGACGTTGCGTATTTGGCAAGTCCTACCTTGTTGAGCAACTGCCGCGCCCGCGAGCGTCGTTCCTGCTTAGGGATGTCGGAATAGACCAGCGGCAAGGCGACGTTATCTTCCAGCGTCATGCGCGGCAAGAGATTAAAACCCTGAAAGACGAATCCCAAGGTTCGCCCGCGCAGGTTGGCGGTAGCATCCTTGTCCAGACGGGCGATGCTCTGCCCATTTAATTGATAGTCGCCGGAAGTCGGGCGGTCAAGACAGCCCAGAATGTTCATGAACGTGGATTTTCCAGAACCGGAAGGCCCCATGATGGCAACGAACTCCCCCGGATAAATAGACAAGTTGACATCTTTTAGTACCGGAAAAGGCCCGACCGGTGTCGGGTAATCCTTGTAAAGATGACGGATGGCAATGACGGGCGATGGATTGGACATTTTGAGTTTTACCCTTTATGGGACGTTTGGACGGGACAAATCATTGCTACTCATTTATCCATGAGTAACAACACCGCATGTCTGTGGGTCTTTTCTCTGGAGGCGTATGGAGAAGCGGAACCAGCCATTTCTTGACCTTGGCATCATCCTGCGTTACATATAGAGGAAGCTTGCGAGCCTCACTTTCTGTGATTTGTATCTCGTTATCGAACAGGTCGATCTTCCAGAACGGCCCTACACCATAAGTAAAGTACACACCACGCTCTTCGCCGGGGACGAAGCCATGATGATGACCGACAATCCGCCAGTTTCCTACGGACTTTCGATCAAAGAGGCCGTAAGAGTTGATGAAAACTGGTGTGCCTATCCTTTTCGCCGATTCGATCTGCGCCACAGTCACTTCCGGTCGTGGCAAAAGCAGATCGAAAAATTCCACGCCGTTACCTATACTGACATCCGACAATATCCGCCCTGCCGCATACGATCCGTAATCCAGCGACAACATGAATATGTCGCCTACCTTGAGATAGCGGAGCATGGTGCGGGGCTTCTTGTCCCAGCCGTGTATCTTGATCGAACTCATTTTGTGCTCCCTTGGTTCTCTTTAGGCTCAACAAAGAGTAGGGCATTGACAAAAATGGAGAGCTTCATCAGAAATTCATCCGGTTCAGAACGGGCGAAAACGCATTCCGCCGCCGCCACCGCCGCTATCCGAGGCGACTGCGTTTGCTTCTCCGGTGATGACCCGATCCCCGGCCTGCAATTCGCCTTCCAGTATTTCGGTGTTGCGGTTGTCGGTGATGCCAAGCCTCAAGGTAATCGGCACGAGCGCGCCATCGCGGAGCGCATGTACGACGCCCTGTCCGCCAGCGGAACTTTCCGTAACGCGCTGACGGTTGCCGGAAGAGGACATTCCCATCCGCATTCCGCCCAACAAACCGCCGGGGGCGCTTTTGGCCTTCTGCCCATTCGTCTCGGCAGGCGGACGAAAACGCAGGGCGGAATTGGGGACGATCAGCGCGTTTTCACGTTGGGCAACCACAATGGTGACGTAAGCCGTCATGCCGGGCAGGAGAATCTGCTCCGGGTTGTCTACTGAAACAACGACGTTGTAGGTGACGACGTTCGAGGTCGTGGTGGGATTCAGGCGCACCTGCAAGACCTTGCCCGGAAAATCGCGGTCGGGAAAGGCATCCACCGTAAACCGGACGGGCTGGCCTACCTTGATGTTGCCGACATCCGCCTCGGCAAAGGCAGAATCAATCTGCATCTTGGAGAGGTCCTGCGCGATCTTGAACAGGGTAGGGGTCTGAAAGCTGGCGGCAACCGTCTGTCCTTCATCCACCTGACGATCCACCACCACCCCTGAAACAGGCGAACGAATGATGCTGTAACCTAGATTGGCCTTGTCCTTTTCCGCCTGCGCGCTTGCCAGCCGCACCTGCGCCTGCGCGCTCTTCAACGCCTGCACCGCCTGGTCTAAGTCTTGCGCTGAAACATATTCCTGCGCGAACAGGGTACGCATCCGGTTTTCGTTGGCCTCCGCAAGATCGAGCGTAGCCCTGGCGCTCATCAGGCTGGCCTCGCTCTGACGCGCCTGCGCGGCAAGCAGGGCATCATCCAGTTCCGCCAGAATCTGCCCCTGGGTCACATGGTCGTTGAAATCCACGTAGAGCGCCTTGACGCTGCCGGAAACCTGGGTTCCCACGTTGACGAGCGTGACCGGGTTCAGGGTGCCGTTGGCGGAAACGCTCTGCCGGATGGTGCCGTGGGCAAGTTCGGCAAACTGGTAACGCTGTTCGGGCGAGCGGGCATTATCCTGAAAATACCAGAACGACAGCCCGACCGCGACGGCAACGAGAAGAATGACAAAAAGAGTTTTTCCAGAGGGTGTTTTCATGGTTTAACGAAGGAAAAGGGTTCATCGAGCAATCGTTTGTCCAGCCGTCCCAGGGCGCGGGCAAAGGCCGCGCGGCTCATATGCCAGTCATAGGCGGCGCTGATTCGTTGCATTCTGGCATCTGCCAGCGCGCTTTGCGCGTTCAACAGGTCGAGGATGTTGCCAACCCCGGCCTGATACCGCCCCAACGCCATACGTTCGGCGGCTTCGGCGGAAGCGAACAGGGCAGAGGTGGTAGAAAGGCTTTGCGCGGCGGTGCGTAGCGCCTGCCAGCTCTGCCAGACTTCAAGGGATGCCTGTTGAAGAAGGCGTTCCAGTTCAATGGCGCTGGCTTCCTCTCGCGCCTCTGCGGCGCGAATCTGGTAGGTGTCGGCAAAGCCGCTGAACAGGGGAATGTTGAGGGTCAGATTAAAACTGCCGCTCTGGCTATCCAGATGTTCCACCCGCCTTTGTCCGGCGCTCGCGCCGAATCGCAGGGAAGGCAAGCCTTGCGCGCGCGCAACGCTGACGGAGGCTTTGGATGCCTGATAACGCGCTTCGGCAGCGCGTAAATCGGGACGTTCGCGCTTTGCGGCTTCCATCAGGGCTTCCAGTCGCGCGGAAAAATCTTCGACCCGTCCCATTCGCTCAAGCGAGATGCCGGAAAACAACCGTCCCGGCGATTCCAGGCGTACCGGACGGTTCGCGTCCAGACCAAGGGTGCTGGCGAGCGTGCCTTCCGCGCTGCGCCATTGTCCTTCCAGCCGGATGCGGTTCAGTTCGGCCTGGGAAAAGGCCGTCTGCGCCTGAAGTTTATCCACGGAAGTGACGATGCCCGCCTTCAACCTTGCATCGGCGGCATCCAGACTTCTTTTCGCCGCCATTTCGGAAGTTTTGGCGGCTTCTACGGCGGCAATGCTGGCATGAACCTGATAAAACGCCTGCACGGCTTCTAAAAATACCGCCTGCCGGGTCGTATCCTGCTGGGCTATAGCGGCATTTAAGAGTTGGCGGTGACTTTCCAGATTGGCGGCGCGTCCGCCAAAATCAAAGAGCAGGTAGGAGAAGGAAAGATCGGCATTTTGCGAATTGGTTGTCGGGGTTGATTCACGTTCGATTTTGCTGCGTTGCCAACTGCCGCCTACCGCCGCGTCCAGATTGGGCAGATAGGCCGCCTGCGCCACGCCCTTCAAGGCCGCCTCGACCTTGGCGCTTGCCCAGGCCGCGCGGGTTTTCGGATTGTGGCAGAGGGCAAGGTCAATCACGTCCGCCAGCGCCAGCGCATTTTCCGGCATGGCGTTCTGACCGGGATTCGGGCAGGGCGCAACGAGCGCCTCTTCCAGCGAAAACGGGTCGGATGCCGCAAAACACGGCAGAACGCCAAAAGAAAGGCAGAAGAGAAAAATCAGGCGCGGGAACAAGGTAAAAAATCATCCGGTAACAAATTTGATGGCAGTATAGTGGCTTATTGGAGAGAAAATCGCTTCAATCTGTGAAAGAATGTATCAATATACAAGACGATCGGCAGGGAGTAATGATGATCCGAATGAAGTGGGGCGCGGCCTTGCGGCTTTTGACCCTCTTAATTTTCGTGTTGCAAAGTTTAACGGGATGTCGCGCAAATGACCCGGAAGCGGCGCTCAAATCTGCCGAACAGGCATTGATTGCCGCGCTGGAAGCGAGAGACGCAAGCCGGGCGCTTGAGATGTTGCATCCCGATTTTATCGCCCGCGCCCCGGAACAGGATCGGAACTGGGCGAAGGGCGCAATGCGCTTGATGTTCGTCCGGCACCAGAAAATAAGCATCATGGTGCTGACGAGCGCGCGCCGCATCTACCCGGAAACGCCCGACCGGGCGATGAGCGAAGGGGAAATCGCCCTGGTGGGCGCGGAAAACCTTCTGCCGGAATCGCTGGATCGCATTCAGGTACGCCTGGGCTGGATCAAGATGGATGGAGAATGGAAGTTGCTGAAACTGGACTGGACGGATGGAGTGGGCAGAGGCGTGTGAGATCATGTATAGTTCTGAAATAATTTTCCGATTGAATGGGGTGACTTCTCCATGCGAATACTTGTTTTCCTGCTGATTTTTGCCAATGTGATTTTTTTCGCCTGGGCGTGGGGCTATTTTGGCGACACGACGGTTTCCGAGGCCGAGCGGCTGGAAGCGCAGATAGAGCCGGATCGCCTGCATTTGATGTGGCGTCCCGGCGAAGAGCCTGAGAACGCGGATAAGGTGGCATCGCCTGCAACCGGCAACGCCAGCGCGCCGGGAAACGTGCCGGGTAGCACGATTGCCGAAAACACGCAACCCGCGTCCCCGCAAGCCCCGCCTTCGCAACCCGCGCCGGAAGTCGTGCCGCCAGAGGTTCCTCCCAATGTTCCTTCCAGTCCCGCGCCGGCTGCCCCGCCCGTTGCGGCAACCGCCTGTCTGTTGGTGAGCGGCCTGAATACCCTGACCGCAGACGATCTGGAGAAAAAAGCCAAGGCAGTCAAGCTGGATACGCGGCGGCGCAACAACGATGGAAACTGGTGGGTCTTTATTCCGCCCCATGAGAACAAGGAAGCCGCCGATAAAAAGGCGAGCGAATTGCGGCAATTGGGGGTGACGGATTTTTTCATTGTGCCGGACGGAGCGCAGAAATTCGCCATTTCGTTGGGCGTGTTTTCTCAGGAAGAAGGCTCGCGGCGACATCTGGAGACCTTGCGCGGCAAAGGCGTGCGAAGCGCCCAGGTTGAGCGGCGGTCGGAAGAAAACCGTATCACCCTGGAAATTCGCGGCGTAGAGAAAGAAGTTACGACGCTGCGTAGACAATTCCCCGCCGAGACTTCGGCGCGCGCCTGTTCGTAAAGCCATGTCGTCCGCGCCTTTTGTCGTGGGTTTGACGGGCGGCGTTGGCAGCGGCAAAAGCACGGCGGCGCGGTTTTTCGTCGAGCTGGGCGCGGATTTGGTGGATACGGATGCCATCGCGCACCGCCTGACCGGCAAAGGCGGCGCGGCCATGCCCGCGCTCATGGAGGCTTTTGGGGCGGAAATTGCGGCAGCCGACGGCAGTCTGGCGCGGCCTGAAATGCGGCGCAGAATCTTTGCCGATCCGGCGCAAAAAAAACGGCTGGAATCCATATTGCATCCAATGATACGCGCTGAGGCAGGCAAGGCCATTGCCGCCAGCGCCGCGCCGTATCTGCTGTATGCCATTCCTCTGCTGGTCGAGAGCGGCGGACGCGCTACCTACGCGCTCAATCGCGTCCTGCTGGTGGATTGCCCGGAAGCGTTGCAGTGCGAGCGCGCCGTAGGGCGCGGCAACCTGAGCGAAGAAGAGGTGTGGAAGATCATCCACAGTCAGGCAAGCCGCGCGGAACGCAGCAAGGTCGCCGACGACATCCTTGACAATAGCGGCGATGAAGCCAGTCTCTTGCAGGCGGTGCGTATCCTGCATGAACGCTATCTTCGCCTTGCCGGGGAAAAATTGCGCGATGGCGGTTGAAATCGAACTCAAACTGACGCTGCCGGTGCGCGCAATCCCCAGGCTGCGACAATACGCGCCCTTGCGGGAGATTCCTTCCAGGCGGCAGTGGGTGGGCAATTCCTATCTTGATACGCCAGACATGGCGCTCTGGAAGGAAAGGATAGGGGTTCGGCGGCGGCAAATCAAAAGAGGAGCGGATACGGATGAGCCGTGGTTATTGACCGTGAAAAGCCAGGGGATTGTGACCGATGGAATCTCCCGGCGCAGCGAGTGGGAATTTCCCATGCCGCCGGATCGGCTGGATTTTTCCGGCGTGGAGGATGCGGCTATGCGCGAATGGCTGACCAGGCTCGCGCCCCAATTGCGGCCAGTCTTTTGCGTCAATTTTGTGCGGCAAAGCTGGCATTTGTCGGGGCGCGAAGTAGGGCTTGCCGCAAGTCAGGCCGAGCTTGCGCTGGATTTCGGCTACATCCGGGCGGGTGTTGAAAAGGCAGGGCGCGAGGCTTTCTGTGAGGTCGAGCTGGAACTCCTGGAAGGCGACGAGGCGTTGCTTGCCCGCTGGGGCGAGCGGCTTTGCCTGGAACTGCCGGAGTTGCGCCCCCAGGCCATGAGCAAGGCCGGACGGGGCTATGCGTTGCTTTTGCGATAGTGGCGAAATAATGAAAACAAAATTGTGGGAAATAAAATGACGCAAAGCCGTTAATATCTGATAATATGCAGCGTTGGCAGGCATTTATATGCAGATTCCATAGACCCCTACACAAGTAGTTTTTTTAAATTGACGATGGAGACATCCATGCTTGGAAACGGAATTCAGATGCTTCTGTTTTTTTTGCTGGGCTTTGGTCTGGCAGCGGTTGCTGCCCTGCTTCTGTTTGTCTGGCATAGCCAGCAGCAGCAACATAACTACAGTGAAGTGAGCAGTGGTCTCAACCTTCTGAGCGCGTCCTTCTACGATTTTCCGCAGGCCATGTGCGTATCAAGCCTGAAAGATGGCACCATCCTGGAAGTCAATCGGGGATTTGAAAGAGATTCGGGCTGGATGCGGAGTGAAATCATCGGCAAGACCACGCTGGAAACCTTATGGGGCGACGAGAAGCATCGGGCGCTCTACAAGCAGCGTTTGCAGAACGAGCGCAAACTGATTACCTTTGGGGTGAATTTTTACGATAAGCAGAAAAGGAAGCATCATGTCTTGCTGACTTCGCATGTATTTGTCGCCAGGAATAGCGAAGAGCAACTGATCATGACCGCTTTTTCCGACTGGACGGTGCAGAAACGCACCGAGGATACCACCAGCCGGGAAAACGCCCGTTTCCGGGAATTCTTCCATAATATGCGGGATGCCGCCGTGGTTTGCGACAGGAATGGCTATTTCATTGAATTCAACCGCGCCTTTGCGACTTCGCTTGGCTATACGCCGGAAGAGTTGATGCGTCTGCGTCCCAGGGAAGTTACGCCCAAAGAGCAGCATGAGCGGGACATCTACCTTGAAAACAAGCTGCTTGCGTCGGACGAGCCGTTTACCGTTTATGAAAAGGAACATGTCAAAAAAGACGGAACCCGCTTTCCTGTAGAGTTGCAGCTTTACAGCTTCAAGGATTCCGAAGGCAATCCCGATGGCTTCTGGGGGATTGTGCGCGATCTCTCCGAAAAGACGGAACAGCAGCAAAAGCTGGATTTTCTGGCCTCTCACGACCCGATGACCGGGCTTCCCAACCGGGTCTTGTTCATGGATCGCTTTGACCATGCCTTAATCCGCGTCAAACGGGACGAAACCCAGAAGCTCGCGCTGATTTGCATTGACCTGGATCACTTCAAGCAGATCAACGATACCCTGGGCTTTCAGATGGGCGATGCGCTTCTGTGCGTGGTGGCGGGGCAGTTGCAAAAGCTGTTGCGCGGCGGCGATACGCTCGCCCGCGTGGGGAGCGATGAATTCATCATTTTGTTGGAAGACCTGGTGGAGACCTCAACTATTTCCATCGTGGTGGAACGTCTGCATGAGCTTTTCCAGAGGCCGATGTTGCTGAAAGGGCAGGAAATCTATCAGACTGCCAGTATCGGCATCAGTCTTTATCCCGATCATGGCGATGAGGTGGATACCCTGTTGAAGTGCGCCGATATTGCCATGCTGAAGGCCAAGGAACTGGGGCGCAATACCTGGCAGTTCTATGAACAGAAGATGGGCGAAAATATCCCGAAACACCTGCAATTGAGCAATTCCTTGCGTAATGCCCTGCAAAATCATGAATTGCTGCTCTGTTATCAGCCCTTGCTTGAGTTGTCGTCGGGCAAACTGGTTGGGGTCGAGTCGCTCGTGCGTTGGATGCACCCGGAATATGGCATCCTGCTGCCGGATGATTTCATCCCGCTGGCGGAAGAAATAGGGTTCATCAGCAACATTGACAACTGGGTGCTCCAGGAAGCCTGCCAGCAGATGCGCCATTGGCGGGAAAAAGGGTTTAACGTGCCGCGCATCTCGGTCAACCTTTCCGTCCAGCAGCTTGAGCGTTCCGGCTTTGTCGACTATGTGCGCCAGCAGCTTGAAGAAAATCATCTGGAACCGGAACTGCTCGAACTGGAAATCACGGAATCCACCCTCATGCAGCGGTTTGGACGCGCGCTGCAACACTTGCGGGAATTGCAGGCTCTGGGCGTTTTTCTCTCCGTGGATGATTTTGGCACGGGTTATTCCTCTCTGGGCAACCTGAAAAGAATGCCTATCCATCAGTTGAAAATTGATTATTCCTTTATTCAGGATATTGGCAGGGACAAGAACGACGAGGCCATAGCAAGCGCCATTATCGCCATGGCCAAAAGCCTTGATCTGGAAGTCGTTGCCGAGGGAATCGAGCGTCATGAGCAGAAGAATTTTCTGCTGTCCGAAGGCTGCCATATCGCGCAGGGTTTCCTGTACGAGCAGGCCATTCCAGCCGATAAATTGCAGACGCAATGGGGCGAGGAAAAGAAAGAAGAGGCGCGTCCTGATGAGGCTGAAATTCAGGTGGGAGAGAGCACCTGATATCCGGCTTTGGGTTTGGCTACGGGCAGCCGCAACACCGCGCAGAGTCCGGTTCCGTTCTTTGCCGCGCGCAGCTTTAATTCTCCATGATGGTTTTTGGCAACGCGCTCGACGATTGCCAACCCAAGCCCCGTTCCTGAAACCTCGCTGCGAGCCGATTCCAGCCGGGTAAAGGGACGTTTCAGGCGTTCAAATTCACTCTCTGGAATTCCGGGGCC
Organism: Zoogloeaceae bacterium; assembly: GCA_031273145.1. Lineage (GTDB taxonomy): Bacteria > Pseudomonadota > Gammaproteobacteria > Burkholderiales > Rhodocyclaceae > Azovibrio. The sequence goes on from JAISSL010000015.1 coordinate 10,318, forward strand.
GCAATCGCAAACCGCAATTTCCAGCCAGCCATCCCGCAAGGCGCCTTCCAGCGTGACGGGCGGTTTTCCGTATTTCCAGGCATTGCCCAGCAGATTTTCAATGGCGCGTACCATGCTGCGTGGCTTCAATAAAACAGACGTATCCGGCGGCAACTGGTTCAGGATAAGGGTGACGGGTTGCCCGACCACCTGGGCATGTTGCGCGATTTCCATCAGCAATGCGGCGGGATTGACCGCTTCCGGCGCGGCTTCCTCCTTGCCACGCGCATAATCGAGAAACTGCCCGATGATGGCATCCATCAGGGTAATGTCGGCCACCATGCCTTCACGCGCGGCGTCGTCTGGCAGGCTAAGCTCTGCTTCCAGGCGCATCCGCGCCAGAGGGGTACGCAGGTCATGCGAAATTCCGGCCAGAATTTCCGTCCGTTCCTGTTCGTTCTGCTCAAGGTCGCTGGACATGCGATTGAAGGCGCTGGCAAGCGAGCGCAATTCATCCGGGCCGGTTTCGGGAATTCCAGGCGGACTCAACCCTTGCCCGACCTGTTGCGCCGCATGTGCCATCCGCGCCAGATGGCGGCTGATCCGGGAAGCAAGCAGCCAGACCATCACCAATGCCAGCAGCGCCACCAGAATGCCCCAACCCATCCATAGCCCGGGCACATTCTGACGGGCGCGGTCTCTGGGCAGAATCAGCCAGAATTCATTGGGTTCGTCGGCAGCCAGACCAAAGCTGATCCAGTACCCCGGTTCGCCATTGACTTCCAGAGAAACCAGGGTTTCATCGCCCAGAAGCTGGCGAACCTTATCCGCCACCAGGAGGAAAAATTCAGCGGACAGCGGTTCGATCTGGTCCTGGCTATCCAGCGGCAGGAGCCGGATGCCTTCATGGTCGGATAGTTCCTGCAAGAGTTGAGGCCGCAATTCGGGCGAAGTGGTCAGGAGCGCGGTTCGCACCAGATTGACGGTGCTGGCGGAAAGCTGCGCGAGAGAACGCGCGCGGGGTTCCGCATCCGCCAGACGGAAGATGAGCATCCAGGCCGCATTGGCAAAAAGCACAATGAGGAGCGCCCATAAAAAAAGATGGGTAAACAGGGAATTCCGGGCAAAGACGGGAAAAGGCGCTTTCATGAGGCGTGAGGATAGCGGAAATAGCCGGACATGTGCGAAAAAAGGGCGCAACAGAAAACAGAGCAGGGCGGGAAGAAAGCGGGAATTCAGTGCTTTTGCGGGCGGCAGGTCTTGCAGACGGCATCCGCCGCCCCTACTGACAACCCAACCCCTTGACATCTAAAATACCTCGTAGGGGACGCAACCTGCGTCCCGTCACAGCTCTGGATTTTCGCCTTCGCGGGCATGACGGAGTGGGTACTGTTACGCTGGATTCCCGCCTTCTTTTCGCCCCGGCTCATCGGGGACGAACATATACCCCATGCCCCAGACGGTCTGGATATAGCGCGGATTGTGCTTATCGGGTTCGACCAGCTTTCGCAGCCGGGAGATTTGCACGTCAATGGCGCGATCGAAGGGGCCGCGCTCGCGGCTGCGGGCAAGGGTCATCAACTGGTCGCGGGAAAGGGTCTTGCGGGGATGGGTCAGCAGGACGGAAAGCACGGAAAATTCGCCAGTGGTGAGGATATAGGGGGGCTTGCCGGGGCGGTTCAGCGTCCGGGCGGCAAAATCCACCTCCACGTCCCCAAAATGGACTTTTCCCTGCACGACTTCTACGGCCTCTTCATCAAACGACCAGGAACGGCGCAGCATGGCCTGAATACGCGCAAGCAACTCGCGGGGATTGAAAGGCTTGGAGAGATAATCGTCCGCGCCCATCTCCAGCCCCACGATGCGGTCAATATCTTCGCCCCGCGCGGTCAGCATGATGATGGGAATCTGGTTGCCCTGACCGCGCAGACGCCGACAGATGGAAAGCCCGTCTTCTCCCGGCAACATCAGATCGAGGATGATCAGGTCGAAAAACTCGCGTTGCAGGAGTTTGTCCAGGTGCTCGGCATTGGGGGCGGTTCGCACCTCAAAGCCGTGCTCCCCCAGGTAGCGTTGCAGCAGTTCCCGGATGCGGGTGTCGTCGTCAATCACCAGAAGACGGCGGGTACGCTCGTGATTTATCAGTTTCATGTTAGCCAGAGCTGATGAAAAGAGGAAATTTAATCCATTGCTCATACTACCAGAATTTGTAGTATATCCTCATAAAATGTATGGATTCTGTGCCTTTTGGCGCGGAAAGTGGCGGTTTTGCCATTCGTTTGCCGGCAGGCGCAACGGATTTTGCCGCCTTCCTATAACAAAGCGTTACATAATAAAGCATTCTTTAACAGGCATTCTGTCGCACAATATGCGGGAACGCAGGCGTGCCCCTTTTTCTACACAGGAAAAATTTTTGGCGATTCCTGCGCGATACCCATCATTTTTCGGTAGCCATTATGAAAGCAGTATCTTTTTTTCTTCATGCCGCGCGCGCCCGTTTCTTCCGGGGCGTGTTGGTTCTATGCAGTTGTTTTTGCCTGATGGAGGCCGTGGCAGATAGCCATCCGCTTGTCGTGGAAAGCGCGGAGGAACGCGCCCGCATGAAAGAAAGCTGGAAAAGGCTCTCCCATGAAGAACGCGATGAGTTGCGCCACCAGATGCGTACAGCCTGGCAGCCTCTTTCCCAGGAAGAACATGAACGCCTGCGGGAGGAATGCCGGAGGAGCGAGAGCGGGAAGAAAGAGGGCAAAAAGAAGGAAGGCAAGCGGGATAGCCGTTCTGGCGGATTCAGGAACGACAGACCGGAGAGCCGGGAAGACCGGGAAAGCCGGAAGGAAGAGCGTTGTGTTCGCAGGGCGCGTTGGCACAAGCTCTCGCCGGAAGAGCAGGAATCCTTTCGCAGCAAGCTGCACGAGATGCTGCGCCAGAAGGAAACGCCTGCGGGAGACGGGCGACCGGAGGAATCTTTACCCGTTAAACAACCAGTTGGCGCGGCAAGGCGGTAAAATTCGCGCCATGCGAATCCTTGCCTTGGAAACTTCGACAGAAGCGGCATCCTGCGCCTTCTGGCAGGAGGGTTCCATCGTGTCTGCCGAATGTCCTGCCGATATGCCCCATTCCCTGACCCTCATCCCGCTTGCGGAACACCTTGTGCAAGAAGCGGGCACGAGTTTTTCGACGCTGGATGCCATTGCGTTTGACCAGGGGCCGGGGGCATTCACGAGTTTGCGCGTTTCATGCGC
>JAISSL010000025.1 GCA_031273145.1 Zoogloeaceae bacterium
ATTTTGTTGCAGGCGCAGTAATAACAAATGGTGTTGCAGAAGGGGATGTGGAAGTATAATGAGAGCGGTCTATAGATACCGCCAATGGTGCGCTTGCCAAGCCACAATGCGGCAGCCTCGGCTCCGAACGCCTCAACGAAGCGGTCGGCGGTCGGGTAAGATGTGTATCGAGGGCCGTTTACATCAAAACGACGAATAATCTCCTGGTCGAAAACCAGATGCTCGGTCGAAAAAGTCATTGAACTACAAACTGGCAGAATACAAGTGGAAAAAAACATGAATTGCCTGATTATCTTGGCTTGCTTCATTCGCGCGATTGACCTAGATCAAGCCGCGATCTGGCGCAACCCCAAAGCGCACAAGGAAACCTGATGCCCCATTCCATGCCCCCCGCCGACCTGTCGCTCTCCGCGATCAAGACGGCCTGTTCCAACTGCAACCTGCGTGAACTCTGCCTGCCTTTTGGTCTTTCCGATCAGGAAATGGCGCGGGTGGATGAACTCATCAACGTCAGAAAGCGCGTCAAGCGGGGCGAGAACCTTTATCGCGCCGGTTCCAGGTTTGAATCCATCTACGCGATTCGCTCCGGTTTTTTCAAGACGGACGTGCTTCTTGAAGACGGGCGCGACCAGGTGACGGGTTTTCAGATGGCGGGCGAACTGCTCGGCCTGGATGGTATCGGCAATGAACGGCACTCCTGCAATGCCATTGCCCTGGAAGATAGCGAAGTCTGCTACATCCCTTTCGCTCGGCTGGAAGAGATTTCCCGCGAGATTCAGACCCTGCAACACCATTTTCACAAGGTCATGAGCCGGGAGATTGTGCGCGACCACGGCGTCATGCTGCTTCTGGGCACGATGCGCGCCGAGGAACGGCTTTCTACCTTTCTGCTCAATCTCTCCCAACGCTTTACGGCGCGCGGGTTTTCGCCTGCGGAATTCAATCTGCGGATGACCCGCGAAGAAATCGGCAGCTACCTTGGCTTGAAGCTGGAAACCGTCTCCCGTTCCTTCTCCCGCTTTCAGGAAGAGGGGCTGATTTCCGTCCAGCAAAAGCACATCCGCATCCTCAATATTCCGGGACTCAAGGCTTTGCTTGAACATCGCAATTGAGTGTTTTTTTGGTTGATTTGCCCTCTCTTGGTTGCATGACACGGGCGGCAGGTCTTGCGGGCGGCAGGTTGCCGCCCCTACGGACAATCCAGAATCTTTGCCATTTGCAGGATACCCTTGCCCTCTGAAATACCTTGTAGGGGCGGCAACCTGCCGCCCGTTACAGGTCTTGATTCGCGCGAAGTCGCGGAATTTAGCTTGTAACCTTGGGGTTCGCAGGCGGGAATTCAGTGCTTTTGCGCCTCCCCATCCGTCATTCCCGCGAAGGCGGGAATCCAGTAAGAACATAGGGTTTTCGCATGAAGGAGATGATATGCCCCTATGCCCTGTCGGTGTAAAAACCCTGGATTCCCGCCTACGCGGGAATGACGGAGTGGTTACTGCTTTTATCACTCTCTGATTGCAACGAGGTCTTTGCGGGCGGCAGGTTGCCGCCCCTACGGACAATCCAGAATCCTTGCCATTTGCAGGATACCCTTGCCCCCTAAAAAACCTTGTAGGGGACGCAACCTGCGTCCCGCCACAAGGCGTCTGCAAGACCCCCAAGCGCAGCCTGCGTCTGCAAGGGATTGCCGTCTGCAAGACTCATGGATACATGAACTGCTGCGCCAGGATGAGTTCACCGGAAAAACGCATGGGGAGGGTGAATTCCTGCCGTCTTTCGTGCGGCGTACCTTCGTTGCTGGTGATGGAGAGACGGGCAATAGTCAGGCTTTTGCCGCTTTTGCCGCCGTTGTTGTCGCCATCTTCGTCGCCGTAGTATCTGCCGCCACCGCCGTAAAAATTGATGTAGACCTGATACAGCCCTTTGACCGGCGCGGATGAGGCGAAGATTTCCGGGCCATAGCCATCCGTAACGTCAATATCAATCGCGCCGCCCTGGATGACCCGTTGTCCATACCAGGCATGTTGGCCATCCGGCGTGATGACGTGCAGGTCGAGGTCGGTTCCGTTGGTATCCCAACTGAGCAGGATGCGGAGCCGCGCGGCAGGTTGTCCGCTTGCGCTCTGATAAAACTGGACGCGCGAGCGTTCCCCGCCAGAGACGACCTCAACGCTGTTGGAACCTGCGCCGAAGCTGTAAGGACGCGCGAATGCGCCGCCCTCATTGATCCGTACCGGCATGGCGTTCCCGTTGACGATGAGCGTTGCGACATCGGACGGTTTTCCGCGCGCCTGGATACGTCCGCGAATCTGGGCGCTTTCCGGCGTATCGGCGCTGATGCCGGGTCTAACAGCGGGATAATGCACTTCCTGGGTAAAAGGCGTGTCGGGATTGCCCTGACGCCAGCCCGCAATGGGCGCTTCCAGTTCGGCCTGCGTGGGAGCAGACAACAGCGCAAAGACCAGCCCAGAAACGAGCCGTGTCACACTCCGGCAGAAAAATCCGGCATTGAGCGTGTTTTTATTCATGGTTGCATCCTCCTTCATGTTCGTTGGCGCTTCCGATTCAGAAAACCAGAGTGCGGATGTGCGAAAGTTCGCCTACCTTGCGAACCGGCACGACAAAACTCTCACGTCTTTCGTTGGGAGTGTTCTCATAGAGAATCAGGGTCAGGCGGCAGGTGATGATTGGTTTCTGCCGCGTTTCATCGAAATGGTAGCCGGAACTGCCAAAATTTCCCCAATAATTGACATAAAATAGGTATAAACCGCGCATGGGCGCGGTGACGGAAAACATCTCCGGCCCTGCGCCGTCGACGCTGTCAACGTCCATGCCGCCTCCACCGATCAGAACCGGACTGGACCAGGTAACGTGTTGACCGTCGGGCGTCAGGACATGAAGGTCGAGTTCCGCCTGATTGTCGTCCCACGAGAGAATGGCGCGGAGTTGGGCTTTGGGGCGCGCGGGATTGGATTCGTAAAACTGGATGCGTTGAACGGATTGACCTTCCGGGGTCAACACTTCGATGTTGTTCGAGCCGGAACCGAAAGCGTAAGGGCGGGCAAAACGGCCTTCCTGATCGCTGTAGAGCGGCATCGGATTGCCGTTGACCACGAGGGTCGGCGGCTTGCGCGGCGAGGCCGTGCCCGCCTTTTCGTCGCGCAGGCGCTTGTCCAGTTGTCCGCGTATCAGCGTGCGCCCGTGCTGCGAACCCCGGTCAATCAGGTTGTAAGGATAGGCGACGGCTTCTTCTTTACTCTTATCGGTGAGATCGCCGAAATTCCAGCCGCTGTAGGGGAATTCGATTGGGGCATTTGTCTGCGCGGCGGCGGGCAGGGACAAAAGGCATCCTGCGGCGGCAAAAAAGCAGGCCATCAAAAGACGGGGCGGGAAGGGTGGTGGAAAATTCATAGCGTACTTTCCATGACGAGCTTACGCGCCCAGTGTTCGATAAGTTTTTCGTCATGACTGGAAGGGTGGCGACGCAGGCCGAGGTGCAGGTATTCGTGCGCCAGGGTAATGCGGTCTTCGAGGGAGCGGATGTCGCGGACATGGATGCGTTCCCTGTCCTGTTCGGAAAACGGCGTGCCGTGCGAGAGCAGGCAGATGTCCGGCAGGGCGGAAGGCTCGTCAAACCCCGGTAGATGCTGGTACAGCACGCGATGCCAGCGCGGCGTCTGCGAGGCAAGCCAGGTTTGCGCCTCGACAAAACGCTGGCAGGGCAGACCCGCCGGATCGTTCATGGCGCTCAAATTCGCTTTGGGGAAGGTCTTTCGCAAGATGACATCCCACGCTTCGCCATTCTGGCTGCTGCGAATGGCATCCGTCCAGGCCATGCGATTTTCCGCCGGGGTTGTCTGGTGATAACTGACTGGCGTGCCCAGAAGCATCAGTCCGCTCGTGAAGCTGGCTATTGCGCGCGCTTTTCGGCTCGGCGTCTGGATGGAGACGCGCTGCTTCTGGGTACTATCTTCAATGACGAAACAGTTTCCCTTTCGGGCGGCTTCGTTGACCAGATAGCTGCGGATGACGACCGACAGGGCGCGGGCGGCTTCGACTTCCTTTGCGTCGGCCTCGCGGTCAATGACGCGGGCGACATAATCTTCAAGACCCAAACGCCCTTCGATGCGGGCGCGTCCATTCGGGCGGGAGAGGGTCAGTTCCCCGGAAGAAGTAAAAGGGATGGAGACGCCGCTTTTGAAACGCGCCACGAAGCGGCCGCGCAAAACGCCTTCCTCTGCGGGCTTGCCGCCCGCCTGTTCAAGCTCGAAGGGATAGCGGGCGAAGAAATTGACCTGAACGCAACCGGGCGTGGCTGAAACGCTCCCCGGCGGCAATGTTTCAGTAAGGGTTTCTGCCAGACGCGCGCCGTAGCGGGCAATGACCTGCTGACTCGTGCCATCGCCCGCAAACCAGATGGCGCTGCCGTCAATCAGCCAACCCGCGCCGCCGCCGTAACGCTTTGCGGGTTCGCCGGGACGATGCCAGGAAAAGGATTTGATTCGCAATTGTCCGCCCATTCCGCGCACCAATTCTGTTGCGTCCGATCCGGGAGCGGCGGCGACAAACAACCGGGCGAGCAGGGTATTCGCCGCTTCTTCCCGAGCGCGAACCGGCGCGGCTTCGAGCGCGTGCAGGATGGAGACTGGGGATGCCACGGTTTCCGGCTTCATCGCGTCAAGATCGGCTAACCAACGGTCGTCGGAACAGTACGAGCAAGAACGCGCCTCCCAGAACGCGCGCCACGCTTTTGGGGAAATTCCGAGCCTTCGCGGCTCGAAAAACAGGCCGCATGAGCGCACCAGCGCCAATTCCCGGCCAATGCGCTGCCCTGGTTCGCAACAATAGGCTTCTTCCTGCCGGTTTTGTCCGCCGGTACAGACGTAATCCGGCGCGGGATGGCGTTGCTCGACGAGCCACAGGTAGACAAAGAGTTTCCACAGGCTGCCGAGCGGCGCGCGCTTCTCGAACGGCCCCCACGGATGGGGCGACAGGTTGGGGTCGGTTATCACCGATCGGTCAATGAGCGTGCCCGCGTTGTCGAAACGCTGCCATTCCAGTTCTCGCGGCACTTCTCTGGAACGCCAGAGCATTTCCAGCGCGGGCGCGGGTTCGGCGCTTGCCGGAGCCGTCGGCAGGACAAGCGCGAAACTGCACCCGGCAAGGAGGAAGATGGCGGCGCGCGCGCCGGTTATTTCACGACCCATGACGCATTTTTTTCCTCGGAATAAGCCTTCAGCTCCGGCTGATACATCCGGTAGTAGCGCGTCGGGGGCAGGGTGAAGCGACCGCTTTGACCTACTCTTAATAAGTGACGCACAACGATGTTTTGCCCATCGGACAGGGATTCGACGGGGACGCCGTAGCGATCCCGCTGTTCTTCCGCCGTGCTTCGGTCAATGGCCTCACCGTCCAGCCGGATGCCCCAGGTGCTGTGCTCGACGCTTGCGCCCGGCGGCAACGGCACTTCGACGATGCCATAGAAATTAGGCTGTTTCGATGCGAGAGAGATTTCATCGAGATAGAGTTCCTGCGGGGAAAGTCCATCGCCAGGGTCGACAGGGATCAGCTCGTAGTTGGCGATGCCGTCCTCGAAACTCTCCCGTTCCAGACGGTAGAGCTGGCGCTCAATTGTGACTGGCGGCAGGGCGCTCTTGTTGTTTTCCTCGCTCTCATAGCGCACCATTGCGGTGAGCCGGTCAGGCGCGTTTTGCACTTGCACGGTATCGGGCAGGCGCGTGTTGGCAGGCCAGAGCCATTCGGGCGTCTCAACCAGGGCATGCGTTGCGGCGGCGACATTCTGCCATTTGCTATCGGCGGGTTTGAGGCCGGAATCGCCGGACTGAAGCGCCAGTTTTCCGCCCAGCGCCTGTTGCGTCCATACGAGCGTCAGCGCCCGGTCGAAGGTTGGCGTTTCCTCGGAGATGCTGGCAAGAATCTCGGCAGCGACGGCATCCCTGTCGGTTCCGCTTTTATCGGACAAGAGCAACAGGGCGCGCGCCGAAGGCAATCCGCTCGCCTGCAAGCGTTGCCGGGCATCTTCAAGCGCCCTGGCATCCGGGCGGGAAGTACTACCCGCTTCCTGCGCGACGAGGGCAGTCAGTACCTGGGCATAAGCAAGGCCAAGCGCCGGGTCGGAGACATCCAGAAGAGGGCTGACATTGCCTTGCTTGACGCGCTCAGTCATGTCTTTCGCCAATGCCGCAAGCGACCCTTCCGCCTGGGTGCGTACCGGCAGGCCGATTTGCTGGATGAACCACAGGGCAAGCGCCCGTTCCAGTTCAGAGGCTTCCTGATCGCGGTAGACCACCAGAACGCGCTCCCAGTGCGAAGCGGGCAGGCTGACCCCTAAGGCGCGGGCGGCTCGCCAGTCGGCGTAATAGGCGTAGGCGGTCATCAGGGTGTTGTCGTCCGTGCCGCGTCCCCACCAGCCGAAAACGGCCTTGGGACCTGCCAGCGCCGCCAGCCGCAAACGCTGGCTGTAGAGGGTCTGGCGCAGACGCGCCGCCTTGCCTTGCGCGCGATCGGTGGATAACAACGGCGTGATGATGGAAAGCGGAATCAGGCGGCTTGCGGTCTGCTCAACGCAACCCCACGGATATTCGAGCAGGGAATCCCCAATCCGCAGGAAGTGTTCGCTACCGCTGGCGACAAAGCGCAGTCTCACCCGGCTGGCATCGGCAGGCAATTTGAGGGAGGCCGTTCCGCGCTCCAGGTGAATGGCCTGTTCATGCACTCCGCGCCAGCTTGCCGGTTCGGCAGTCAGCGACGTTTCCAGCGCGTCGACCAGCTCTTTCCTGCCTGCGGTATAGACTTCCAGCCGCGCATCCTGGGTACCGGTAAAGGGCGGCAGTTTGAAAGACAGGTAAGTGACGCCGCGCGAAAGCGAGGCTTTCTGGACGACTTCCTTGTCCGCCAGCTTGAGCGCGATTTCGGCTTCGCGCGTATCGTTGGTATTGTTGAAAAGCGCCAATGCGGCAACCGGAGCGTCACCCTCGCGCATCCAGACGGGAGAAGTCCATTTGGCGTACAGGGGTTTGTCGGATTGCATCCAGATAGCGCGTTGCCCATAGGCAACATCGGTGGCCTTGTTCCCGGCCGCTTCCTTCTCCAGCGCCACGGCGCGTACTGTGATGCGCCAGCGCGAAAGGGCATCCGGCATCTTGAACGTGAATTTGGCGCGACCCTTTTCGTCGGTGATGAGCGTGGGCATCCATGCCGCCGTATCGGTATCGTCGCGGCGGGCGCGTTCAAGCACCTTGATGCTGCGCTCGTTGTACTGGTGACGGTCAGGCGCTTGCCGTCCGGCATCGCCCGCATAATTGACGGCTTCGTCGTAAGTGATGAAGTTCAGGCTCGCGCCGGTTCGCACGTTGTTGCGCCGGACATGCTGGAAGAATTCCACCATATCGGGCGCAATTTCCGGTTGCAGGGCGTAGATCATTTCATCCACGACGGAAACGGTAAGCATCGCGCGCGCCGGTTTGCCGTTCAGACTTGCGTCAATGACGACTTCCACGCTCTCGCCCGGTTTGACGACCGTTTTTCCGGGCTTGATGTCAAGCGCCAGTCTCGGCGTTTCAACGACCAGTCCGGCGTTCTGAAAGACGTATTCGCCTGCCTTGACGTAGGCGACGGAGAAGGTCACGTTCGGGGCATGGGTTTCGGTAATCGCAATACGCGCGCGCCACTGATTAGGCGCGAGCCGTTCGGCGCTGACCCAATTTGCGTTTTTGCCCAGGGCGGCGGAGAGCAACGCGCTGGCTTCCACGCGGTCGCGTTCCAGAGTGAACAGGGCTTCGTCGACCGGGTCGGAGAAGGTTATCAGCACTTCCGCCGTTTCGCCCACCTTGTAGCGTTCCTTGTTGGGAACCATTTCGATGGTTCCGGGGAGTACCTTGATTTCCTGCGCCTTGTCGTCCCGGCCTCCGACCCAGTGCGCGGCGGCGGCAATGAGCCTGCCTTCTTTATCGCGCAGCAACAGGGAATAGGAACCGGGTTTATCCAGGGTGAGCGTCCATTTCCGGTCGGCGGCCTTGAACGAGCCGTTCGTTTTGCTCTGGTCTTCAAGACGGACGATTTCCCATTGCGCGGGCAGGGCGGATTGTTCGCTGTCTGGACTCTCCGGTTCCAACTGGAAAACCATGCGCTCGCCCGGCATCGAAAATTTGCGTTCGCTCACCAGTTTCCAGTTTGCAGCCGCGCGCTCAATCAG
>JAISSL010000030.1 GCA_031273145.1 Zoogloeaceae bacterium
GTGGCTCAAACCGTTCAGACACATGGTTATTGCGCGATTGCCGTTTCCGAAGGGTTATCCGACGCGTCCGGGCGGCTGATTGCGGAAATGGGCGGCAAGGATGCCTTTGGTCACGCGCAATTGGGCGGCGTGGGGCAGATCGTTGCCCAGCTCATCAAGGATAAACTGGGCTACAAATACCATTGGGCGCTTGCGGATTATCTGCAACGCGCCGCCCGTCACATTGCCTCCGCAACCGACGTAGCACAGGCTTACGCGGTGGGACGCGCTGCCGTGGAAGCGGCGCTTGCCGGGAAAAACGCCGTCATGCCCGCCATCACCCGAATCAGTGATGCGCCCTACCAGTGGGAAATCACATACGCCGAACTGGAACAAGTCGCCAATCAGGAAAAGAAAATGCCGCGTGAATTCATCACCGCAGATGGCTTCCACATCACGGATGCCTGCCGCCGTTACCTTCTGCCCCTGATCGAAGGGGAAGATTATCCGCCCTTCAAGCGTGGCATGCCCGATTACGCGAGGCTGCAAAACCATTCCGTCGCAAAAAAACTGAAGGAATTTTGTCTCTGATATTTTTTAACTTTTTCTGGTCGCAACGCATCCAACCGGATGCCCCTTGCCGCCAGTTTCACTCAAAGGAGTTTGTATGTCTGTTGGTCTCATTCTGGCGCTGGTCTGCTCGGTCATTGCCGTGCTGTACGGCGCGCTTTCCAGCAAGTGGATTCTTTCCCTTCCCGCTGGCAACGAGCGGATGCAGGAAATTGCCCGCGCCATTCAGCAAGGCGCTTCCGCTTACCTGAACCGGCAATACGCTACGATTACCTTCGTGGGCGTGGCGCTTTTCCTCGTTATTGGCGCTTTTCTGGGCTGGCCTACCGCGATCGGCTTTCTGCTCGGCGCAGTACTCTCCGGCGCGACCGGTTATATCGGCATGAACGTTTCTGTTCGCGCCAACGTCCGTACCGCAGAAGCGGCGCGGAACGGCATTGCCGCCGCGCTGGATGTGGCGTTTCGCGGTGGCGCGATTACCGGGATGCTGGTCGTCGGTCTTGGGCTTCTGGGCGTTGCGGGCTATTACGCCTTCCTGCAAGCAACCGCCGCCGAAGGCACGGAAATCTATCACCTCGTCGAACCGCTGGTCGGGCTGGCGTTTGGTGGCTCGCTGATTTCCATCTTTGCCCGGTTGGGCGGCGGCATCTTCACCAAGGGCGCGGACGTGGGCGCCGATCTGGTGGGCAAGGTGGAAGCCGGAATTCCCGAAGATGACCCGCGCAACCCGGCGGTGATTGCCGACAACGTGGGCGATAACGTGGGCGACTGCGCCGGGATGGCTGCCGACCTGTTCGAGACCTACGCCGTCACCGTGGTGGCGACGATGGTGCTGGGCGCGCTGATGCTGAAAAACGTGCCGGACGCAAACGACGCGCTGGTGGTTTATCCGCTTGCGCTGGGCGGCATTTCCATCATTGCCTCGATCATCGGCTGCTTTTTCGTGAAAGCGACCGAAGGCGGCAAGATCATGAACGCGCTCTATCGCGGCCTTGCCGTTGCGGGCGTGCTCGCCATCATCGCCTTCTATCCGACGACAACCGCCATTCTGGGCGATAGCGTCCAGCTTTCCGGCGTAACGCTTTCTTCCAAGGCGTTGTTCGGCGCATCCGTCGTCGGCCTCGTTCTTACTGCGGCACTGGTCTGGATTACCGAGTTCTACACCGGCACCCAATACGGCCCGGTCAAGCATGTGGCCTCCGCTTCCCAGACGGGACACGCGACCAACATCATCGCGGGGCTTGGCGTCTCGATGAAGTCGACCGCGCTGCCGGTTATCTGCGTCTGTCTGGCGATTCTCGTGGCCTTTCAACTGGCAGGGCTTTATGGTATCGCCATTGCCGCGACTTCCATGCTTTCCATGACCGGGATCATCGTCGCGCTGGATGCCTATGGGCCGATTACCGATAACGCAGGCGGCATTGCGGAAATGTCCGATCTGCCCGATAGCGTCCGCGCCGTCACCGATCCGCTCGATGCCGTCGGCAATACGACCAAGGCCGTGACCAAGGGCTACGCCATCGGTTCTGCCGGTCTTGCGGCGCTGGTGCTGTTCGCCGACTATACTCACGCGTTGGAAGCGGCAGGGCAAAGTCTCTCCTTTGACCTTTCCGACCACATGGTCATCGTCGGTCTCTTCATCGGCGGGATGATTCCCTACCTCTTCGGCGCAATGGCGATGGAAGCGGTTGGACGCGCTGCCGGTTCGGTGGTGGAAGAAGTCCGCCGCCAGTTCCGGGAAGTCGCGGGCATCATGGCGGGAACCGCCAAGCCCGATTATTCCCGCGCGGTGGATATGCTGACCCAGGCCGCCATCAAGGAAATGATTATCCCCTCGCTCCTGCCCGTGCTGGTGCCGGTTCTGGTCGGCATTCTGCTGGGGCCGAAGGCTTTGGGCGGCGTTCTGATGGGAACCATCGTCACCGGGATTTTCGTGGCAATTTCCATGACGACCGGCGGCGGCGCGTGGGATAATGCGAAAAAATACATCGAAGATGGCAATTTCGGCGGCAAGGGTTCCGAGACCCACAAGGCGGCCGTGACTGGCGATACGGTTGGCGACCCCTACAAGGATACTGCCGGCCCTGCCGTCAATCCGCTCATCAAGATCATCAACATCGTGGCGCTTTTGATTGTGCCGCTGGTTGTGTAACCCCAAATGCCGGGGCAGGGTTTTTCAGACCGCCCTTGCCCCGGCGCAACAGATGGAGAGAGGAGAAAAACCATGTTCAGACATATTCTCGTACCCACGGATGGCTCGCAGCTTTCCCAAGACATGGTAAAGCGGGCGGTGGAATTTGCCCGTGAAATTGGGGCGGCCATCACCGCGTTTTTTTCCAAGCCGGAATACCCGATGACGTATTTTGGCGAGGGCGCGTTGATTGACCCGACCACGCCGGAAAAGTTTTCAGAAATGGCGGAACAGCAGGCCAAGACGGTGCTGGATTTCGTCCTCACCGAATGCGCGGTGGCAGGGGTTCCCTGCAAGGGCATCAGCGTGACTTCCGATGTGCCTTACGAAGCCATCATCCAGACGGCGGAAGAACGCGGTTGCGACCTGATTTTCATGGCGTCGCATGGCCGCCGGGGCATCAGCGGCCTGCTCCTGGGAAGTGAAACCAACAAGGTGCTGACCCACTCCAAAATCCCGGTTTTGGTGTATCGCTAGTCCTTGCAGGCGGCTCCGCCGCCCCAACGGACAATTTTAGACACAACTGGTCTTGCAGAGGAGATGGTTTTTTCAATCGCCGTCTGCAAGACCAAGACCTTATTTCACGCGGTTGCGGTATTCGTCGGTGCGGGTGTCAATTTCGATCTTGTCGCCGATTTCCACGAAGGCGGGCACGGCAAGCTCGAAGCCAGTTGAGATTTTCGCGGGCTTCATCACCTTGCCTGAGGTGTCGCCCTTGACCGCAGGCTCGGTATAAATCACTTCCCGGACGACCGAAGTCGGCAGTTCCACGGAAATGGCGCGTTCGTTATAAAACACCACTTCGCAGGGCATTCCGTCTTCCAGATATTTCAGGGCGTCCGTCATGTTTTCCGCTTCGATGTCGAACTGGTTGTATTCGGCATCCATGAACACATACATGGGATCGGCAAAATAGGAGTAGGTCACTTCCTTGCGGTCGAGTACGACAACCTCGAATTTGTCGTCGGCCCGGTAGACCGCTTCGGAGGCCGCGCCGGACAGGAGATTCTTCAGTTTCATCTTGACCACGGCGGCATTGCGCCCGGATTTGTTGTATTCGGTCTTCTG
>JAISSL010000033.1 GCA_031273145.1 Zoogloeaceae bacterium
TTATCTTCGCGCCCGAGTAAGACCCGGCGTACTGTGGGTTGTTACGTTCGAGCATAGCCTGTATGGCCTTGCCCTGTTCACGGTTGGATTGGGCAAGTATTTTTTTATGCCGCGCTGATGCAAGGTAGCAGGAGAAAGGTACAGGAACTAGCTGTTTAGAGCGGTTTCGATTCTGTCGAGTACACTTTTGCGCGGGGTTCCTGTCATCCGCAAAACTTGTTGGGGACGCAGGTTGCATCCCCAACGAGTAGTTCAATGCGCGGCATCTGCTGGAAGATCCAGGCTGTCCGCGCCGATTCGATCAGATCAGGAGTGTGCGTTGTCCATTGACTTTCCCCCGCCCAGTCGCTAAAATGCGTGATTTTCCGTGTATGGGTCGGTAGCTCAGTCGGTAGAGCAGCGGACTTTTAATCCGTTGGTCGCGAGTTCGAGTCTCGCCCGACCCAGGCACCCATTTTCCTTAAAACCTGCTGTTCTCAAAACAATTGCCCAGGCGTAGCCTGGGTTTTTTCATCTTGCGAGGTAGTTTGGCTTACGTTTTCAAAAGGCTCCAGGGTACTGACGCGAACGCCCAGGAGACGGAGCAGATGCTGGTTGGGATGGTTGAACGGGATTTTTTTCAGGCACTGTCGGGCGGCGGCGAGCAAGGGTTTTGCCGCAAGCGGGATGGGCAATGTGGCGGGCAGGGTAATCTCCCGCGTCATCAGGCGAAAATCGGCAAAGCGCAGTTTGACCCCGACCGTGCGTCCGGTCATTTTCTTGCGCGTCATGTCCTCTACGACCCGTTGGCAGAGAGCACCCAATTGCCGGGAGAGTTCGGCGCGATCCCGCGTGAGGTGCAAATCCCGCTCGAAGGTAATCTCCCGGCTGATGGATTTTATTTCGCGCTCAATCACCAGGGGAGAATCGTCAATGCCAGAGGCGGCGCGGGAAAGCCATTCTCCCCAACGTCTGCCAAAATGCTGGCACAGCATCTCGACGGGCGTCTGGGCGAGTTCTCCAATGGTCTCGATGCCAAGCCCCGTCAGACGCGCGGCAGTTTTTTTGCCGATGCCATTGATTTTTCGGGTGGGCATCGGCCAGATGCGGGTGGGCAGGTCGTCCTGGGTGAGGATGGCGATACCGCCCGGCTTTTCCAGGTCGGACGCGATTTTGGCAAGCAGGCGATTGGGCGCGATGCCGATAGAGCAGGAAAGCCCCGTTGCCGCCCGGACGGCTGATTGCAAGCGATGCGCCAGGGGCAGGGAGGCTTCGGGCAATTCGCTCAGGTCAAGGAAAATTTCGTCAATGCCCCGGTCTTCCATGCGCGGCGCGATTTCCCGGATGGCGGCCTTGAAGCGGCGGGAATAATCCCGGTAGGCGTCGAAATTGGCGGGAAGCAAGATGGCTTCGGGCGCAAGACGCGCCGATTTCATCAGCCCCATCCCGGAAGAAACGCCAAACGCCCTTGCTTCGTAAGTCGCGGTAGTCACAACCCCGCGTCCAACGTACTCTTTTAGACGCGCAAACTGGAGCCATCCGTCCGGTTTTTGGACGGGATGCGGTACGCGCGCGCCGCCCACCACGACGGCCTGCCCGACCAGTTCAGGATAGGCAAGCAATTCCACGGACGCGAAAAAGGCATCCATGTCCAGATGGGCAATGCGGCGGAGCATGAGAAAACGGGGCTATGGGAAAGGGTAAAAGTATAGTCCTTGCGTTTTGGGCAGTGTCAATACCTTATGCAGTCAGAAATGATGAAAACCGTACTCGCTCCGTTATTCCTGCGTAGGCGGGAATCCAGAAGCAGAGCGCATGGCAGGTATTGGCGACATGACAAATGTTCCTATTGGACGTTGGGAGGCAAGTTATCCTGCGACTTGACGCGCCCGACTGAAAAATAGCCGTGAACCCATAATGTCCCAAGCATTGCCCCGGTAGCCAATGTCTGTAGATAGTCGAAAAAACCATCCATTGCAGTCCCGCAGGAATAACCTCTAAAAATAAGTAGTAAACCTGCTATTGAGGCACTGACGGCAAAATAAGCCCAACTTGCGAATCTTGTCGGCAACCAAAGCGAAAGGCACAGAACATACTGCAAGTAAATTAAGGGAACATTGATGCTATTCCGCAAAGCATACAGTTCTGTGTCCAGCATCGTTTGTGCGCGTTTCAGTTCCCCTGGAAGGGTATCAGGCGTAAGCTCAAACCATAATGCGACCGCAATCTGAACAGCGATTAAAAACCGCATGAAAAGAAGTGTTTTTTTATTCATGTTGTCATAGGCTTGCATGATGGTTTGACCTTTGGAAAGGATGGCGGGGCAACATTGCGCGGGGCGGATTATAGCGCCATGTCCTCAACCACCAGTTGCGCGGACTCGATGCCCTGAAAACGGTTGATGTCCAGACGGTAGGCGAGGGACGCGGGATTGGGCAGGGAATCGGCATGGTTGAACCAGATGGCCTCGAATTTCTGATTGTTGCGGGCAAGGCGCAGTTTCAAGTGTTTGTCCTTCAACAACCGTTCCTGTTCCACCATGAATTCATCCGCAAAAAGCGGCGCGGGAAAACCCTGTCCCCAGATTTGTCCGGCAATCTGCCGCGCGGTATCCAGCGTACACCAGCCCGTCTCCAGCGAGCCGTCGGTTACGACCTGGTAGGAGAGGTCTGCCGGAGTAAGGTGTTCCGCCGCAATGGCGGCAAAATGGTCACGAAAACGGGAAAAATCCGCTTCCCGGACAGTTACGCCCGCCGCCATTGCGTGTCCGCCAAAACGTAGCAACAAATCCGGGGCGCGTTTGGAAATCAGGTCGAGAACGTCCCGCAGATGCAAGCCCGGAATGGAACGCCCCGACCCTTTAATCTCGCCATTTTCTCCCCGCGCAAACGCAAAAACCGGGCGATGAATCCGCTCCTTCAAGCGCGAGGCCAGAATGCCGACCACGCCCTGATGCCATTGCGGGTCAAACAACGCCAGACCGGGCGGCGACGTATCGGCATCAATGGATTCCAGCAGAATGAGCGCCTGTTCCTGCATGTCGGCCTCGATTTCCCGGCGTTCGCGGTTCAAGGCATCCAGCTTTTGCGCCAGAGAAAAAGCGCGTCCGGGGTCATCCGCCAGCAGGCATTCAATCCCGATAGACATGTCGGAAAGGCGTCCCGCCGCATTCAAGCGCGGCCCCAACACAAAACCCAGATCGAAGATGGAAAACTGCCAAAAATCGCGCCCCGACGTGGCAAACAGGGCGGCAAGGCCGGGACACAGCTTGCCGGCGCGCATCCGGGCAAGGCCATGATGCACCAGAACCCGATTGTTATGGTCGAGCGCAACCATGTCGGCTACCGTGCCGAGCGCCACCAAATCCAGGAAGGAAGCCAGATTGGGCGCTTCATCCGTCGCAAACCAGCCGCGCCCCCGCAGTTCGGCGCGAAGCGCAATGAGCACGTAAAACATGACCCCTACGCCCGCAAGATGTTTGGAAGGAAAATCGCAATCCGGCTGATTGGGATTGACGATGCACTGCGCTTTGGGCAGGCATTCGCCGGGCAGGTGATGGTCGGTAATCAGGGTGGCTATCCCCAGTTTTGTGGCGTGCATCACGCCTTCCAGACTGGCAATGCCATTGTCGACCGTCACAATCAAATCGGGCTTCTTCTGCGCGGCAAGGTCGACGATAGCCGGGGAAAGGCCATAGCCCAGGGTAAAACGATCCGGCACGAGGTAATCCACCTGCGCCCGACAATCGGGATGGGCGCGAACCATTGCGCGGATGGCGCGGATGCCCAGGGCGCAAGCCGTCGCGCCATCGCAATCGTAATCCGCGACGATGACGATTTTTCCGTTCGCTTTCAGGGTATCGGCCAGCAGAACCGCCGCTTCGCCCGCATGGGAGAGCGCCTCTGGCGGCAAAAGACGCTCCATCCCGTAATCCAGCTCATCGGCAGACTGCACGCCGCGCGCGGCATACAAACGAGCCAGCAGGGGATGAACCCCATCCTGTTCCAGCTTTTTTTGCGCGAACAGAGAGATCGGGCGGACGGTAAATCGGGACATGAATAATTGAAAATGCGTTAGCGTTTCTTGGGCGGCGATTTTTCCCGCAACGACACGATCAAATCCTTGAGCGCCATATTGGCGCTTTCTTCCAGCCCTTCCTGAATATCCAGCATGATCATGGGCAGGGAATTTTGCAGGGAGGCTTCAACCAGCGTCGGAATCTCGGCGGAAATCCGCTTCTGCACGGCTTCGATCAAGGCTTCCCGAATATCGGCATACTCGGTGGGAAAATCGGAATCCGGCGTTTCCTCATCCTCATCCTCGTCCTCATCTTCAGCCTCGTCTTCATCTTCATTCTCATCCGTATCCACATCATCCGGTTCCAGTTCCAGTTCTGGCTCCGGGTTGGAAACGGTCTGCTGGAGTTCGGGCGGCAGACTTTCGGGGTCTTCCGGCGCGTGGGCAAGGGTAGCCGAAAGGTCGGACGTTTCCTCTTCCTCTTCTAGCCTTTCCTCTGGTTTTGCCTCTGGTTTGAGAATGGGAGATGGCACGACCACTTCGGTCAGCACCGGCAAATCATCGAACGAATCGGGCGAGGAGCGCCGCGCGTTCATGGCTGTTTCCTCTCTTTGGTCAAATCCTTGTAGCCGACGGAAAAACCCGCCGCCTTGTAGCTCTGCACCCGCTTGCGGGCGCGTTCGCGCTCCTGGGCATCCAGGCCGATGACCTCAATCAGACTGGCAAACCGCGCAAAGATTTGGATGACCTCATCCGACGTTTCTTCCGCCAGATTGAAAAGCCGGGGGGCGCAGGCCGGATTTAAGAGCGACTGCGCCTCTCTGGCAAGCAGGATGGGCGTTTCCGCCGCCAGCGGCGAATCTACCGGACAGTGCGGCAAGAATCCGGTCGCCGGCTGCGTCCAGAGGATGCGATCCATGAATTCCGCCCGTTCCGTATCCGGGATGAAGAGGGTCATCGCCTTGCCCTGTTCATAGGACTTGACGAGCAGGGCGCAGGCGGCCTGAACCCGCTCCGGCGCGTTATGGTAGAAAAAAACCTGTGTCATGTTGCCGGTTCAGCAAGGCTTAAAAGATACTGGCAGAGCAGGGCGACGGGTCTGCCCGTCGCGCCCTTTTCCCGCCCGGTTTTCCAGGCCGTACCCGCAATATCCAGATGCGCCCAGGGCGTTTTTTTATCCACGAAGCGGGAGAGAAAACAGGCCGCCGTGACCGCGCCGCCTTCCCGTCCGCCCACGTTCGCCAGGTCGGCAAACTGGCTTTCCAGCCCTTCCTGATATTCCTCCCAGAGCGGCAAGCGCCATGCCTTATCCTCAATGGCTTTGCCCGCCGCAAGAAGGGCGGCGGCAAGCGCGTCGTCATTGGCAAACAGCCCGTGCGGAATGCGCCCCAGCGCAATGGCGCAAGCGCCGGTCAGGGTTGCGACATCAATGATGGCGGCAGGCTCAAACTGCTTGGCGTAGGCCAGCGCATCGCACAGAATCAGGCGGCCTTCCGCATCCGTATTGAGGATTTCCACGGTCTGCCCGGAAAGGGTCGTCACCACGTCGCCGGGGCGGGTGGCGCTCCCGCCCGGCATGTTTTCGCAGGTGGGAATCAGGGCAACCAGATGCAACGGCAATTCGAGCCGCGCCGCCGCTTCCATGACGCCCAGCACGGAAGCCGCGCCGCACATGTCGAACTTCATTTCATCCATGCCGGCAGGCGGTTTCAGGGAAATGCCGCCCGAATCGAAGGTAATCCCCTTGCCGATCAGCGCCAGCGGTTTTTTTGCGGCGCTCTTTTTCCCCTTCTGCGGGTTGCCCTGATATTCCAGCACGATGAAGCGGGGCGGCTGGCGGGAACCCTGCGCGACTGCCAGCAAGGCGCGCATTCCCTCGGCGCGAATGGCCTTTTCATCCAGAATCTCGCACCGCATCTTGTAGGACTTGGCCAGTTTTTCCGCAGCACTGGCGAGATAGACCGGCGTGCATTGATTGGCGGGCAAATCGCCCAGAGTCCGCGCTGCTTTCACGCCAGCGGCAATGGCTTCTCCCTCGCGCAACGCCTTTTCTTCCGCGTCCCGGTCGCGTTTTTTATCCGACCCATGCCAGAAGGCGAGTTTTTTCAGGGTGGCGGTTTTTTCCTTCTGCGTCGTCCTGCTTTTTCCGGCCAGTTCATCGGCGGCAGTGAGGGTTGCCAGCCGGATTCGCGCCGGGAGATCGGAATCGCCTTCCAGCGCAATAGCGGCCTCTTTCGCGCCGGTTTTGGCAATGGCCTTCACGGCGGCGCGAATTGCCTTGATAAAGCTGCCGTTCGTCGCTTCCTCTGCCTTGCCCAGACCGAAGAGCAGCACGCGCTCGCAGGGAATGCCCGGCAGATTGTAGAGAAACTGGCAGCTTCCGGTCTTGCCGGAAAAATCGCCCTTGTCCAGAATGGCCTGGATGGCGCCGTGGGCGGCCTTGTCCAATGCCTTGCCCATGCCGGTCAAGACAGGCTTTTTTTCGCCGGCAAGGACGCCAATTGCCACACAGTCCGTGTGCAGACTTCCCGGCATGTCGCTTTTTATGCTAAATTCCACAGAATTTCTCCGACTTTGAATCTGGCGATTATCTCTGTAACCGCCCGCCAAAGTCAAAGATTATGCCTTTGCCCATATCTGCCTTTCATGATTTTTGACCACGCCGCCCGTCGTGAATTCGCCCATGCCGCCAGCGGTATTTTCGTCGCGCTGTTTGCCATCCTCATTTCCGTCCAGTTGATTCGCCTTCTGAGCGAAGCGGCAGGCGGACGCCTTGCGGCGGAAGCGGTGCTGGCGCTTCTGGGATTTGCCGCCCTGCGTTTTCTCTCGATTTTGTTGTCGCTCACCCTGTTCATGGCGGTTCTGCTGCCGCTTTCCCGCGTCTATCGGGATTCCGAGATGGTGGTCTGGTTTTCTTCCGGCGTTGCGCTGACCGACTGGTTTCGCCCCGTTTTTCGCTTTGCCTTGCCCATTGTGCTGGCGATTGCGCTGCTTTCCATGTTCCTTTCGCCCTGGGCGGTCTTGCAGAGCGCCAATTACCGAAGCCAGATCGAAGCGAAAATCAACAGCCTGCCCCTGTCTCCCGGCGTCTTTCGGGAAGTGACCTCCGGCAGCCACGCGCCACGGGTATTTTTTGTGGAAAAGGTGGATGAAAAGACGGCCTCATTCGGCAATATTTTTACCAGTACCGTTCAGGACGGGCGGCTTGGGGTCGTCGTCGCCAGCAACGGGCAGCAGGAAATCATGGAAAACGGCGACCGCTTCCTGATGCTGGATAAGGGACATCGCTATGAAGTAGAGCCGGGGACGCCGGAATTCCGCATCATGGAATTCGAGCGGTATGGCGTGCGGATTGAAGAAGCAAAACCGCCGGAACAAGATGATTCGCCCCGCCACCGGCTCATCTGGAAACTTTCCAAGGATAATGCGCGTGAAGCGGGCGAACTGATTTGGCGTCTGGGACAGCCCATTGCCGCGCTGATGCTCGCCTTGCTGGCGGTGCCGCTTTCCTTTGTCAATCCTCGCGCCGCGCATTCGACGAACCTGATCCTTGCCATTGCCGCCTTTGCCCTTTACAACAACCTGCTTTCCATCAGCCAGGCCTGGGTGGCGCGGGGACTGTTTCCCTTCTGGCCGATGTTCCTCTTCCCGCATTGCCTGATGCTGCTGATTCTGATGCTGCTGCTCTATCGGCGGATAGCGGTGTTTCTGCCGGATCGCTTTTCGTTCTTCCGCATGTTCCAGAAGGCCAGCGCGGCAAAGGCGACGCAATCATGAAACTCTACGAGCGCCATATTTCCCGCGAAGTCATTCAGGCCATCCTGCTGGTGCTTTTGGCGTTCATTGTGCTCTTTGCCTTTTTCGACAGCATCGAGAGCCTGAAAAGCGTGGGGCGCGGCAAGTTCGGGGTGGGTCATGCCTTTGCCTACGTTGGGCTACGTCTGCCGGGACTGGTATATGAACTTTTGCCCATTGCCGTTCTGATCGGCGCGCTGTATGCGCTTTCCACGCTGGCGCGGCATTCTGAAATCACGGTGCTGCGCGCTTCCGGCATGAGTTCCGGCAAACTTCTTTTTCTGCTCTTCAAGGTGGCGGGCGTGTTTGCCCTTATCGCCCTGTTGCTGGGGGAGACCCTGGTTCCGCCTTCCGAGCGGATGGCTTTGGAGATGCGCTCCCGCGCCATTTACAACATCGTGGTGAAGGGATTTGTTTCCGGTTTGTGGATCAAGGATGGATACGCTTTTGTCAATATCGGCACGGTCGAATCCAATACCGAATTGGCGAATATCCGCATTTACCAGTTCGACGCCGTGAATCAACTGAAACATGTCATGGAAGCCAAACATGGCCGCCATCTCGAAACGGGCAGATGGCAGCTTTCCGATATTTCCCGCACCGTGCTGGAGATGGGAGAGGCGGGGGAACAACCGCACGCCCGCGTCGAAAAAGAAGCGGAAATAGAGTGGCATTCCGCCCTGACCCCGGACATCATTGCGCTGGTCATGATGCCGCCGGATCGCATGTCGCTCATCAGTCTGGCGACGTATCTGCGTCATCTTTCCGGCAACCGGCAGAAAACCGAAAATTATGAAATCGCGCTCTGGAAGAAGTTTTTTTATCCGGCGGCCTCGCTGGTCATGATTGCGCTGGCGATGCCTTTTGGCTACGCGCATGGGCGGATGAGCGGAGTCAGCCTGCAAATTTTCGGCGGAGTAATGGTTGGAGTGCTGTTTCACATGCTGAACGGCCTGTTTTCCAGCCTGGGCGTTTTACGCGGCTGGCCGCCTCTGCTGGCGGCGGCGCTGCCTTCCATCATCTTTCTCTCGGTCGCGCTTGGGATGCTCTGGCGCATGGAAAGGCGCTAATTGCCTTGAGCCGATTTAACGAGGTCTCGTCATTCTGGAAGGCGTGCCTTGTTTTACTCAATACATTGAGTAATTTTACTCAGTGCATTGAGTAAATGGTGCAACAGGTCACGCAAACACTGTGTCTGCAAGACTGGAAACCTGCCGCTATTTTTGGGATGAAGCCAGGCTCAGGGCGGTACTGGAAGGCAGGGCGAATGGATGCCCAAACCGCCCGCCCATACAGGTCTGAGCGGTTCAATTGACGAAGGTGTTTTTTACACGCTTCGACTTCAGCGTGTAGGGAATCCATATCGCCGCAACGATTAATCCAAGGACTCCTCCGATTCCGCCAAGTATCCAAGCAGAACTTTCTCTTCCACTGTAGATGCCTATGTTGGCGCCACTGATAGCTGCGGTAACAGCATTCGCCACCATAAAGACGATGAAGACAGTGGGAAATTTACGCGATTTTGTGAAAAAGAGATAAATCGCGAATCCACACAGGACGAGAGCGAGCAAGTTGGCAGGTACATACAACACTATTGACTTTAATAAAAAGCCCGCTGAAATGTGGAGGCAATAGACTGGGACACAGATTACCAGCCCGATGCCCACGAGAATCAGCCAACCGCCCAACCCTGTGAGTTCCGGCTGAGTATTTTCGTACTCAGCACCGCCTGACTGTTGGAATGATTGTGTCTGTGCGGTTTGTACCGGGCTTCCACAAGAAGGACAGAATGCGCTGTTGTCTGGACATTGTTGCCCACATTTTGAGCAGAACATGATATGACTCCTTTGCGTGGATGAAAAATGGTTAGAGGCTGGCGAGAACGCGCATGGCAGAGCCGGATTTTTTCCGGCGCATGAGCGACAAAAATTTTGCAAGCCCCGTGTTCGCAATTCAGATGGTTTTCATTTGCTATCCGCAGGATTTGCGGGCCGGTTCAGGACGTGGGGAAAATCGTGTTTCTGTCCCATCAGTAGCCGCCCAAATTCGTTCAAAAAGCGCATGTCCATCGGCGCTTCTGGTGGCAGTAGCCAGGTTAGGCGTCCCAACCGCTCCAGATTGTTCGACTCACAGCGAAGCCGCCCATCCTCTGGATTTCCCACCCAGCGAACATGCGTTTTGATTTCCTGATGAATGATGAACTGTAGCTTCTCCAGAACCCCACGGTTTTCATGAAAGACTTTCTTGACATCAACCGTCAACCCCAGGTCGAATAATTTTTTCTGAAACGATTCGGCTGATTCGCTTCCGCGTTCCAGGCAAAGCGGCTGCGTGGTCTCGCTTGCCAGCCGGTAGGTCAGGGTGACGCTTTCCATTTCGGCAGTCGCCGTGTGTATGGTCGTGCTGCGGTAATCCACATTTCCGTTCTGCCAGGTGAGATTCCTGAATGCCTGTCCCTCGGCAAGCGGAAAAACGCGGGGAATGACAGGTTTCAAAATGTTGAGCTGCTGCACCAGCTCGTTCAAAAAGGCAAAAATACGGCGAAACGACGCATCCAGTCGCGCCTGCATCTGTAGCGCCACCTGCTTTTTCTGTTCCCGTTCGCTCAGGGTTT
>JAISSL010000050.1 GCA_031273145.1 Zoogloeaceae bacterium
GTTCGATGCGGATGGGGGCGCGGCTCCCCTCAAAGCGATGCCCGCTCGTGACCTGCCCGGAAGCAAGGCCGAGCGCGGAGACCGGCACAACCGCCGCGCCATGTAGCGCCAGCAGCCCATGCGCGGGACGCACGAAATGCACGCTCGTCCAGCCGTCGGCCAGTTGATAGCTCATGACCTTCGGGATCGGCAGGGCGGCAAGCGCGGCTTCAATCGCCCGTTGCAAACCTTCGGGCAAGGTTGCGCCCTGCAAGGCGCTATCGTAAAACAGGGTATCCGCCTTGCCGTCGTTCTCCCGGCGCAATGTTTTGACGGCAGATTCATCCGCGCCCAGGGCGGCGAGTTTTTTCAAAAGCGCGGGCGTGGGCGCGCCATCTTTGGTTAATCCCACAGAAGCCGGCATCAGCTTTTGCGAGACCGACTTATCGGCGGCAACGGCAAGCACGCCGGTAATGTGCGCGGCAAGGCGGCGCGGCGTGGCGTAAGCGGTAATGGCGGCGTCCTCTTGCGCCAGACCATCCCGTTTGAGAGAAGCGGCAAGCGCAGCCGCAAAGCTATTCCCCAAGGCTTCAAGCGCCTTGGGCGGCAGTTCTTCGACCAGAATTTCGACAAGCAGGTTTTGGGCAGTCATGGTAGTCATGAGTGAGCAACGCTCCGGGCAATTTGGGCAAGCGCTTCAGAGGCGCGCTCTTTTTGCGCCATTGGAAAGCCCAGGCGGGCGCGGGATTCCAGATAGCTTTGCGCCACGCTTTTGGCAAGGTTGCGGATGCGCCCGATATAGGCCGCCCGTTCGGTCACGGAAATTGCGCCGCGCGCATCGAGCAGGTTGAAGGTGTGCGCGGCTTTCAAGACCTGTTCATAGGCGGGCAGAGCCAGTTGCGCTTCCATTAAATGTCCGGCCTGCCGCTCGTGCGCGGCGAAGGCATCGAACAGAAAAGCGGCATCCGAATGCTCAAAGTTGTAGGCCGATTGTTCGACTTCGTTCTGGTGATACACGTCGCCGTAGGTTAGCCCTTCCGTCCAGGCGAGTTCATAGACATTTTCCACGCCTTGCAGATACATCGCCAGCCGTTCCAGTCCGTAGGTAATTTCGCCGGTAATGGGCTTGCAGTCAATGCCGCCGACCTGCTGAAAATAGGTGAATTGCGTGACTTCCATGCCGTTCATCCACACTTCCCAACCCAACCCCCACGCGCCAAGCGTCGGATTTTCCCAATCGTCCTCGACAAAGCGCACGTCGTTCTTTGTTAAGTCAAACCCCAAGGCTTCAAGCGAGGCTAAGTAAAGATCGAGAATATCCAGCGGCGCGGGTTTTAGCACCACCTGATACTGGTAATAGTGCTGCATCCGGTTGGGATTTTCGCCATAGCGCCCGTCCTTGGGGCGGCGCGAAGGCTGTACGTAAGCCGCCTTCCACGGTTCCGGCCCGATGGCGCGTAAAAAGGTGGCGGTATGGCTCGTGCCCGCGCCGACTTCCATGTCGTAGGGTTGCAGCAGGGCGCAGCCATGCTGGCTCCAGAACGTCTGAAGCGTGAGGATAATCTGCTGAAAACCGGGTTTGTCTGCGTTCGTCATGGAACGTCGGAAAAAGAATGGAAAGGCGGCATTTTACTCTTGCTTGCGAAAACGCTAAATAGCCTGTTTTCTTGATCGGGCATATAATTTGAAGATGTATTCAAAACTGGAAATTGTAAGGATTTCTGTCATGACTGAAGCAACGATGACCGTAAAGGGACAACTGACGGTGCCTCGGGAAATTCGCAACCAGCTAGGCTTGAAAACTGGCGACAAGGTAGCTTTCACGATGCTGAGCGATGGAACGGTCGTGGTACGACCGAAAACGCGACGGCTCGCGGAACTGGCCGGTTCGCTAACCCGGCCTGGTCAGCCTTCTGTGTCGCTCCAGGAAATGGATCCGTTCAAGCGGTGAGCATTGCCATTGATACCAACGTGCTGGTGCGCCTGTTCGTTCGTGACGACGAGGCGCAACACAGAGCCGCTCGGCGTTTGGTCGAACAAGCTGAGGCGGCGGGGGAATCCATTCTCATCATGTTGTGCGCCTTGCTGGAAACCGAGTGGGTGCTGCGTAGCCGCTACAAACTTGACAAGGCATCCATTGCGGGTTCATTTACGCAATTGCTTGAGAGTGCGGGCGTTGAGTTTGAGCATGAGCCAACGGTGGAGGAAACCCTCTATTTGTGGGCGCAGTACCCACGCGCAGACTTCGCGGACTGCCTGTTGTCTGCGCGGGCATCCCATCTTGGCCGCAGTCGTTTCCTGACCTTCGATACAGATGCCGCGCAGTTGCCGCATGGCGAACTGCTCAAGTGACAAACTCCGGTCACACAATCTTCGGATTGACTGGAATTTCGATACGCTGCCAATCCGTGCCGTCGAAGCGGGCGAGGTCTTTACTGCCTATCATCCAGAGTATGCCATCCTTGGCGTCGACGGAATGGACATCTTTCAGGGGCGGGTTGAGCGGGGTCTTGAGCGGACGGATGCCGTCATCCGGCTGGTTGGGGTCGTAGACAAAAGGTCCAAGATTGGAACCCAGATACACCATGCCGTTAAACATCGTGATGGACGTAAAAAGCTGATTGTCCTCTACAGTGGATAGGCTTTTGAAGCCATCATCGGCGTTGCCCAACAAAAGGGTGCCGTTATGACCGCAGAGCCAGATACGGCTTTCGGATTCCGCAAAGATGCGGGTAAAGTATCCGGCAACCTCTGGAACCGCGACTTTCCGCCAAGCCTTGCCGTTCCAGAAGAAGAGGAAGGGAGGCAATCCCGTGGTAGAAATACTGCCCGCCAGATAGATGGCGGATTCATGCGGACCGTTGATGTCGTTTGGAATCCAGAATACCTCATCCCCAGGCTTTCCCAGTATTCCTTTGTCCATGTGCGCCCATTTGTGCAACCCTGTGCGCTTGTAGACCTGCCCGCTCGTTCCGCAGGCATAAAGATGTTTGCCGATCTGCCGAAGCTGTGTCATGTAGCCGTAGCCTACGGAATCTTCCCAGTTCAGCCCCGCGCCGGGAATTCTTTCCATGTATTTTTCATCACCTGCCCCTTCTCCAACGCGCCTCAACACAACATTGCCTTCCTCCGACATATAGCCCAAAAAAGACTTTGGTCCAATAAACCTGACCATTGCCACATTCACCCAAGAATCAAACTTCAAGAATCTCCACTGGTCGTTCACCAGCCGCTCGGCGTAGGTGATGACAAGAGAATGACCATAATCATCCTCTTCGTCTGTGTTATTCAGTTTGCCCGACAGATAGAGCAGATCCCCCAAGGCGGCAATGCCATTGGTAAACCTGAATGTGGAATTGGCAGGTTCGCATGTGGGTGTGTACATTTTGTGATCTCCTTTAAGGCGTGTACCAAATCTTCGGCTTGACCGGAATTTCGATACGCTGCCAGTCCGTGCCATCGAAGCGGGCGAGGTCTTTGCTGCCTATCATCCAGAGTACGCCATCCTTGGCGTCGACGGAATGGACATCTTTCAGGGGCGGGTTGAGCGTGGTTTTGAGCGGACGGATGCCGTCATCCGGCTGGTTGGGGTCATAGACAAAAGGTCCAAGATTGGAACCCAGATACACCATGCCATTAAACATCGTGATGGACGTAAAAAGCTGGTTGTCCTCTACAGAGGATAGGCTTTTGAAGCCATCATCGGCGTTGCCTAACAAAAGGGTGCCGTTATCGCCGCACAGCCAGATGCGGCTCTCGGATTCCGCAAAGATGCGGGTGAAGTATCCGGCAACCTCTGGAACAGCGACTTTCCGCCATACCTTGCCATTCCAGAAGGCCAGGAAGGGGGGCAATCCTGTGGTGGAAATACTGCCCGCCAGGTAGATGGCGGATTCATGCGGGCCATTGATGTCGTTTGGAATCCAGAATACCTCATCCCCAGGCTTTCCCAGTATTCCTTTGTCCATATGCGCCCATTTGTACAACCCTGTGTGCTTGTAGACCTGCCCGCTCGTTCCGCAGGCATAAAGATGCTTGCCGATCTGCCGAAGCTGTGTCATGTAGCCATAGCCCACGGAATCTTCCCAGTTCAGTCCCGCGCCGGGGATTTTTTCCATGTAATTTTCATCACCTGCGCCTTCCCCGACGCGCCTCAATATGACATTGCCTTCCTGCGTCATGACACACATAAAGGGTTTTGGTCCAACAAACCTGACCAATGCTACAGTTACCCAGTGTTCAAGTTTCATGAACTCCCACTGATCACTTGCCAGTTCATCGTAAATTATGTGGAGTGAGTCCTCTTCGTCTGCGTCATCCAGAACGCCTGAAAAATAGAGCAGATCTCCCAAGGCCGCAATGCCATTGGTAAACCTGAATGAGGAATTGGGAAACTCAAATGCGAGAGGTTTCAGCTTCATCTTGTGATCTCCTTTAAGGCGTGTACCAAATCTTCGGCTTGGCCGGAATTTCGATGCGCTGCCAGTCCGTGCCGTCGAAGCGGGCGAGGTCTTTGCTGCCAATCATCCAGAGTATGCCATCCTTGGCGTCGACGGAATGGACATCTTCCAGAGGCGGATTGAGCGTGGTTTTGAGCGGACGGATGCCATCATCCGGCTGGTTGGGGTCGTAGACAAAAGGTCCAAGATTGGAACCCAGATACACCATGCCATTAAACATCGTGATGGACGTAAAAAGTTGATTGTCTTCCACAGTGGAGAGGCTTTTGAAGCCATCATCGACGTTGCCTAACAAAAGGGTGCCGTTATCGCCGCACAGCCAGATGCGGCTTTCGGATTCCGCAAAGATGCGGGTAAAGTATCCAGCAACCTCTGGAACCTCGATTTTCCGCCATACCTTGCCATTCCAGAAGGCCAGGAAGGGGGGCAATCCCGTGGTAGAAATACTGCCTGCCAGGTAAATGGCTGATTCATGCGGGCCATTGATGTCGTTTGGAATCCAGAATACCTCATCCCCAGGCTTTCCCAGTATTCCTTTGTCATATGCACCCATTTGTGCAACCCTGTGTGCTTGTAGACCTGCCCGCTCGTTCCGCAGGCATAAAGATGTTTGCCGATCTGCCGAAGCTGTGTCATGTAGCCATAGCCTACGGAATCTTCCCAGTTCAGCCCTGCGCCGGGGATTTTTTCCATGTAATTTTCATCACCTGCGCCTTCC
This sequence comes from Zoogloeaceae bacterium, assembly GCA_031273145.1. Classification (GTDB taxonomy): domain Bacteria; phylum Pseudomonadota; class Gammaproteobacteria; order Burkholderiales; family Rhodocyclaceae; genus Azovibrio. The sequence continues at coordinate 5,158 of JAISSL010000050.1, forward strand.
CCGACGCGCCTCAACATAACATTACCTTCCTGCGTCATGGCGCAGGCGAAAGACTTGGGGCCAATAAACCTGACCAATGCCACATTCACCCAGTGATCAAATCTTAGAAAACTCCACTGATCAGGCTGGATTGATTCGCAGTAGGCAATGACGAGGGAATGCCCATAATCGTCCTCCTCGCCTGCATCGTCCAAAGTGCCCGACAGATAGACAAGAGGGCCTAAGGTTCCCGAGGCTGCAACGGCATTGGTAAACCTGAATGTGGAATTGGCAGGCTCGCATGTGAGTGTGTACATTTTGTGATCTCCTTTAACTTATGCGGTTGCGCGGTTTCTGTTCGGATAGCGACTGTTTTTTTAAAACATTTCAGCAAAACCCAGGCGCTGCCTGTTTTTTAAGCGCGTAGAGTTGTTCGAGCGCCTCGCGCGGCGTTAGGGTATCCGGTTCCAGTTCCGCCAAGGCTTCCAGTACCGGATGCGGCTTCGGTTCCGGCGCAGTAGCCGGGAGCGCGGAAAAAAGATCGGGCTGATGAAAATGACGGTCGGCCTGATCTTCCAAAAGCCGCAGTTCCTTCTTTGCGGTACGCACCACCAAGGCCGGCATTCCCGCCAGCGCCGCCACCTGAATCCCGTAACTCTGATTGGCTGGCCCTTCCTCAACCGCGTGTAAAAACACAATCCGGTCGTTGTGCTCAACCGCGTCCAGATGCACATTGGCAAGCGCCGGATATTCCTGCGCCAGCCGGGTCAACTCGAAATAATGCGTCGCAAACAGGGTCAGGCAACGGTTCTTTTCCAGCAGATGGCGGCAAATGGCAAAAGCCAGCGCCAGCCCGTCAAACGTGGAAGTCCCCCGCCCAATTTCATCCATCAGCACCAGACTTTGCGGGGTTGCCCGGTGCAGAATCGCGGCGGCTTCCGTCATCTCCACCATGAAGGTAGAGCGCCCGGAAGCGAGGTCGTCGGATGCGCCAATGCGGGTAAAAATCCGATCCAGCGGCCCCAATACCGCGCGTTCAGCCGGAACAAAACTGCCAATATGCGCCAACAACGCAATCAAGGCGGTCTGGCGCATGACCGTGGATTTTCCGCCCATGTTGGGGCCGGTCACAATCAGCATCCGCCGGTTTTCATCCATCCGAATGCCATTGGCGATAAACGCTTCGCCGCTGGCGGCCATTTCATTTTCGACGACCGGATGTCGCCCGCCTTCAATCAGAATGCCGTATTCCTCGCTGAATTCCGGGCAACGCCAGCCCTGCTGTCGCGCAATAAACGCAAAAGCCGCAAGCATGTCAATCCCGGCCAGGGCGCGGGCAATGCCCTGCAATTGCGCCAAGTATTCCTGCAAGGCCAGCAGGATTTCCTCAAACAGCGCCTTTTCCCGCGCCAAGGCGCGTTCCTGCGCGGAGAGCGCCTTATCCTCAAACGCCTTTAACTCCGGCGTGATGTAGCGTTCCGCATTCTTCAAGGTTTGCCGCCTGCGATAGTCCGCCGGCGCCTTGTCCGCATTGGCATGGGTCAATTCGATATAAAAGCCATGCACCTTGTTGAATTCGACCTTCAGATTGGGAATGCCGGTACGCGCCTTTTCCCGCGCCTCCAGTTCCAGCAAAAAAGCGCCGCAATTGCCATTGATGGCGCGTAACTCATCCAGTTCGGCATCGAACCCAGTCGCAATCACGCCGCCATCGCGTAAGAAGGTTGCCGGTTCTTCCGCAATCGTGCGGCGAAGGAGCGTCAACGCATCAAGCGGCACTGCCAACACTTCAATCAGCGAACGTAAATGCGGGGAAGTCGTCCCGGCAAGCGTCCGGGCAATTTCCGGCAACAGCGCCAGAGTATCGCGCAAGGCCGCCAGATCGCGCGGTCGGGCATTTTTCAGCGCGATACGCCCGGTAATTCGTTCCACATCCGCCACGCTTCGCAAGAGCTTTCGCGCCGCCGCCGCAGGTCTGGCGTCATCGGAGAGCATTTGCGCTACCGCGCCCTGTCTGGCAATGGGCAGTTCCGGGTGGCGCAGGGGATGATGCAGGCTATGCCGCAAAAATCGCGCCCCCATGCTGGTCATGCAGCTATCCAGCAGGGAAAACAGGGTGGGCGAGCTTTGCCCCCGGAGGGTCTCGGTCAATTCCAGATTGCGCCGGGTTGCCGGGTCAAGGCCAAGGTAGAGGCTCTCTTCTTCCACCTCCAGCCGCTCGATATGCGGCAACGCGCTTGCCTGGGTATCTCTGGCGTATTGCAGCAACGCGCCCGCCGCCGCAATTGCCGGTTGGAGCGTCTCCGCGCCAAAGGCCGCCAATGAGTGCACATGAAAATGCTCGCGCAGCAAGAGATGCCCCTTTTCGACGGAAAAATGCCAGTCCGGTCGCCTGGTTTTTGCGACATGGGCAAAAATATTTCCCGGTATTATTCCCAAACCCGCGCCGCCGTTTTCGCCGCCGGACAACTCAACATCCAGCGATTCCGAAAGCAGGATTTCCGCTGGCTGAATACGCTCCAGCGAAGCCGCAAGTTCATCTTCCATCACTTCGGTCAGCACGAATGCGCCGCTCACCAGATTCAGACGCGCCAGTCCCACCCGGCGATTCTGCCGCGCCAGAGCCAGCAGCAGCAAATCCCGCCGCTCTTCCAGCAACCCCGCATCCGATAAAGTCCCCGGCGTCACAATCCTTGAGACGATCCGTTCCATCGGCCCCTTGCTTGGCACGTCGCCTACCTGCTCGCAGATGACCGCCGATTCGCCCAGTTTGAGCAGGCGGGCAAGGTAATTATCCAGAGCGTGATAGGGCACGCCCGCCATCTTGATCGGCAAGCCCGCCGATTGGCCGCGCGTCGTTAAGGTAATGTCCAGAAGCCGTGCCGCCTTTTCGGCATCCTCAAAAAACAGCTCGTAAAAATCTCCCATCCGGTACAACAACAGGATGTTGGGATACTGACGCTTCAGCTTCAAATACTGCTGCATCATGGGGGTATGGCGTTCAAGTTCCGTATCGGCTACCGTTTTCATGGCAATCAGGCAAAAAAGTTAAAAAATCCGGCCTCACTTCGACAAGCCCGTTTCCATACGGAATTCATGCGCCGGCCAGTCCATCTGCGCCGCTCTGGCGGCCTGACTCCCATCCAGCAGGGAGACCAGCCAGATGAGAAAAAACGCAATGCCGACCGGGAAAAGCCCCGGCAGCGTCGTAAAGAAAAACGGGTCGTTCCCGCCCGCAAGCGGCTCCCCGGCTCTAAGAAACGGGGAAAAAGGCGCTGCCGCAAGCGAGAGTATAAGGCCGCAAGCGCCTCCGGTCACGAGGCCGATCGCCGTGCACCGCTTCCAGAACAACGCCATGAACAGGACCGGCATGGTCGACGATGCCGCAATGGAAAACACGAACGCGACAAACAGCATCAGGTTTTGTCCCGCCAAGCCTTGCGCCAGCACAATTGCGCCCGCAAACAGAAAAAAAGGCATGATCCGAATCAGGCTCTGTTCCCGGTGCGGGTTGGCCTTGCCCCGGCAAATCCCCCACACGTAAATATCGTATGAGACTGCCGCAACCATGACCCGAACCAGTTTTGCGGCTACGGCAATCAGGGTGATGGCGGCAAGCGCGGCAAACGCGCCGGTGACGATCTCGCCCCCCAGCGCGCGAAAGAGGTACAGCGCCGTCAGGTTATCCCCGCCTGACGGCACGGGAAACGCGCCCAGCGATAATCCTTCCTGATAGATACGCGCCACGCCATGACAGAGTACGCCCATCAGGATTAAGAACATGCCGATCAAACCCGTCGCGCACAACGCGGATTTGCGCGCTTCCTTCGCGTTGGAGGTCAGGGGAAAGCGGGAGAGCGTAAACGGTAAGCCCAGACTCCCCAAAAACAGGATGCCACCCAACGAAAAAAGCACGCCCGGCTCGGCAAACGCCGGAAAGGCAAGTCCGTCCTCTGCCGCCTTTTCGTCATTCAGCATCCCATTCAGTCTGGAGACGGCTTCGCTCACGCCATCCGGCGCTACATCCAGATTCCAGAAAATCAGAACCGCAAACGCAAGCACTCCAAAAAACAAAAAAATGGCCTTGACGATTTGCAGCCAGGTCATGGCCAGCAAGCCCTTGCCGCCCAGATAGAACAGAAGCAGCACGCCCGCAATGCCCACCCCAAGCCAGTATTCAAAATCGAACAGAAAACACAACAGAAGCCCCGCGCCCAGCAATTGCGCGGCAAGGCAGGGAAAGGCAATCGCCAGGGTCGCAAGCGCGGCAAAAAACCGAACCAGTCTGCCGGGAAAACGGCTGGCGAGAAAATCGGCAAACGTGTAATCGCCCAGGTGGTAGAGCCGTTCCGACAGAAGCAGGGCAATCAGTGGCCAGCCCATGAACAGCCCCAACAGGCAAACCATCGCCACCTGCCCGCCATCTACCGCCAGAGCCGGAATGCCCATCAGCGTTGCAACCGTCACATAAGCGCCCGTTATCGCAAGCCCATTCTGAACGCCATTCAAGGTATGCAATTCCGGCTGGCGCTTGATGTCTTCCCGGCTCTTTTCCGCCGCCCATTGCGCCGTCAACAGGCTAAAGAGGGCAAAGACAAAAAAGGTGGAAATCATCCCAAAGCCGCTGGTATCGGCGGAATTTGCCCCGGCTTGTGTTGCTTCTGCCCAACACGAGGCAGGCCAGAACAGGAGACCCGCCAGACACGCAGGCAAAAACCCTAACAGCTTAATCTTTTGCATCACGCGCCTCCCGCACCAGCGCGGCTTCCTCTGGATCAAAAAGCGCCCTGCTCTGCCGGGCATACCTGCGTAAAAGCGCCAGAAACAGAATGATCGTCCCGGTTACGCCATAAAAGTGCCAGTTCGCCAGAGCGCCGTAGGTCAGGCAGGCCAGAACCGCAACCCCCAAAAGAAGGAGCAAGCCCGCCCATTTGCGCTGAACGACACGGCGCTGGCGAATCAACGCCTGATAGCGCGGGTCGGAAAAGAGACGGGAAACCAGCCTGGCGTGCATAATCTTACGCAGGAAGCAGGGAGAAAGGTTGAATTATCCGGCAGGATTGGGCAAATCCACAAATTCACATGCAATATCGGTCTGTGCCGCTAACCAGTTTGCCAGCGCCATCACGCCAAAACGCTCGCTGGCGTGGTGTCCACATGCCAGATACGCAAGGCCGGATTCCAGCGCCACATGCGGCGTCTGCTCGGAAATTTCGCCGGAGAGAAACGCATCCACGCCCAGGGCAACCGCATCCTCAATATAGCCCTGCGCCCCGCCGGAACACCAGGCCAGCCGGGAGATCATCCGTTCTTCTCCGCCTTGCGGCGCAACAATCAATGGCGCGCGTCGCAACACGGCTTCCAGACGCGACGCGAGCGCCCGCAATGGGCAGGGGGCTGGCAAGCGGCCATAAAACCCCAGGGATTGCCGCCCGAACCGTCCTTCGACCTGCCAGTCCATTACCCTGCCCCACTCTGCGTTGTTGCCCAGATCGGGATGCGTATCCAGCGGCAAATGGTACGCGAACAGATTGATGTCATGGATAAGCAGGGCGGCAAGCCGCCGCTTACGATAACCGATTACCCCCTGTAAATCATTACGCCAAAAGAGGCCATGATGTACAATAATGGCATCCACCTTGCGCCGGATGGCTTCGTCAATCAACGCCTGACTTGCCGTTACGCCCGTGATGACCCGCCGGATTTCGGCGCGCCCTTCCACTTGCAGGCCATTTGGTGAATAATCGTCAAATTTCGCGCTTTCCAGGAGATTTTCCAGCAGGCGCCCTAATTCATCACGTTTCATGAGATTTTCCATGCGTAATTTGTGGTTAATTTTCGCACAATTTGTGACGGTCATATTGGCTGCGTTATTCGTCGTCATGACCTTTAGTCCTGGGTTGTTGGGTTTTGCCCAGACTACCGTCGTTCCCTTTCGGGAAGCCGCGCCGGGCGGCGAAAAGAACGCCGGGGAAATAACCAGCAACGGCTTTCGGCTGGCGGTGGGGAAGGCTCTGCCCGCCGTCGTGCACATCTTTACCAATCAGGAAATTCAGGCGGAACGCCACCCTTTTCTGGATGACCCGGTACTGCGCCACTTTTTTGGCGACCGCTTTGAAGACGCGCCCCGGCAGGAATCCGGCCTGGGTTCCGGCGTCATCGTGAGCGCCAAGGGTTACATCCTCACCAATTTCCACGTCATCGAAGCCGCCGACCAGATCGAAGTCGCGCTCTCGGACGGGCGCAAATACAAGGCAAAGGTAGTCGGTTCCGATCCTGAAACCGATCTCGCCGTCCTGCAAGTCAGCGCCAGCGACTTGCCCGCCATCACCTTCGGGCACATGGAATCCGTGGATGTTGGCGACCTGGCGCTGGCTATCGGCAATCCCTTCGGCGT
>JAISSL010000069.1 GCA_031273145.1 Zoogloeaceae bacterium
GATGCGGGTCATCCGCCTTTGCCGCGCCGAACACGGCAGAGCCGACCACGAATGAATCCGCCCCGGCTTTGGCAATCGCGGCGATATTGTCCACCTTGACCCCGCCATCCACCTGTAAACGGATGCGTCGCCCGGTTTCCTTCGCATACGTATCGAGCCGTTCGCGCAGGCACTCAATTTTCGGCAGCGCCGAAGCCAGAAAGGATTGCCCGCCAAAGCCCGGATTGACGCTCATGACCAGCACCAGATCAAGCCGATCCATGACATGTTCCAGTACGGAAAGCGGCGTGGCCGGATTGAGCGCCAGTCCGGCCTGACAGCCCTGCTCACGAATCAATGCAAGGGAACGATCCACATGGCGCGAGGCTTCCGGGTGAAAGGTCATGACATTCGCGCCCGCCTTGGCAAAACCGGCAATCAGGCCATCCACGGGTTCCACCATCAAATGCGCGTCTATCGGCGCGTCCGTGCAGGGGCGAATAGCCTCGCAAACCAGAGGGCCTACCGTCAGATTGGGAACATAGTGATTATCCATCACGTCAAAATGCACCCAGTCCGCGCCTGCGGCAATGACATTGCGTACCTCTTCGCCAAGGCAGGCAAAATTCGCGGAAAGAATACTGGGCGCAAGCAGATAGGGAATGGTCGTCATGATGCGGCTCTCAATTCAGATGAAAAGCAGGGAAAAAACAAAACCCCGGTATTTTCCCCCATAAAGGGCAGAAAATCACCGGGGGCAGGAAATGCGACATGATACGCGCAAACGCCAGACCATCCATAAACGCGCGCCGCCGTGCGTTGCGCCGCATGGCTACGAACAGCGGGCTTCGCCTTACCCGCCAAGCCCCTGAAAACGCGGAGCCTGGCGCATGGCAAAATGCCCGCAAAAGCGTCAGACCTGCACCGCCTTTTCGAGCAGCCGGGTCACCCGCCAGCTCTTGGTACGGGAAATGGGACGCGATTCCTCAATTTCGACCAGATCGCCTTCGCCCATTTCATTGTTCTCATCGTGGGCGTGATACTTCTTGGAACGGGTAATGATCTTGCCGTAAATCGGATGTTTGACCCGACGCTCAATCAAGACCGTCACGGTCTTGTCCATCTTGTCGCTGACGACGCGCCCTGTCAGGGTACGTTTGTTGGGAGTAGTTTCCGTCGTCATGATTACGCCGCCTTTTCACGAAGAATGGTACGCACCCGCGCAATGTCGCGGCGCACCTTGCCAAGCTGGCTGGTATTGGGAAGCTGCTGGGTTGCGTGTTGCATCCGCAGGCTGAACTGGGCTTTCAGGAGCGCCAGCAGTTCTGTTTTCAGCTCATCCGGGTTTTTGTTTCTCAATTCAATCGCTTTCATGATTTCACACCACATGTCGGGTCACAAAGGTCGTGGCAAACGGCAACTTGGCAGAAGCCAGGCGAAACGCCTCGCGCGCCAATTCTTCGCTTACCCCATCCATTTCATACAGCACCTTGCCCGGCTGGATTTCGGCAACCCAATATTCAGGATTGCCCTTGCCATTGCCCATCCGAACTTCGGCAGGTTTTTTGGAAATCGGCTTGTCCGGGAACACGCGAATCCAGATGCGCCCGCCCCGCTTGATATGGCGGGTCATGGCGCGCCGCGCGGCCTCAATCTGACGCGCCGTCAGGCGGCCTCTGGTCGTGGCTTTCAAACCCCATTCGCCAAAGGAAACCTTGGCGCCCCGGGTTGCCAGACCAACATTGCGTCCCTTTTGCTCTTTCCGGTATTTACGACGGTTAGGTTGCAGCATTTTTTGCTCCTGGCTTTCTTACTCTCTTGACCTGCGGCTTGTGGGCAGGTTTGGCATCGCCCCCTTCTGCCGGTTTTTTCTCGCCGCGCGGGGTTTTTTCGCCGCGCAGGGCGCGGGCGGGACGGTCGCCTTCAGGACGGGCGGGACGACGCGAACGACGGTTTTCTTCCGCCGGCGCTTCCGCTTCCGGCTGTTCGCCATGCGCCAGACGCTCGCCCTTATAGACCCACACCTTGATGCCGATTGCGCCATAGGTAGTTTCCGCCGTGGAAGTCCCGTAATCAATGTCGGCGCGCAAGGTATGCAGCGGCACGCGCCCTTCCCGATACCACTCGGTACGGGCGATTTCCGCGCCATTCAAGCGCCCCGAACTCATGATCTTGATACCCTGCGCGCCCAAGCGCATCGCGTTCTGCATCGCGCGTTTCATCGCGCGGCGGAACATGATCCGCTTTTCCAACTGCTGCGCGATGGAATCGGCAATCAGTTGCGCGTTCGTTTCCGGCTTTCTGATTTCCTCAATGGAGACATGCACCGGCACGCCCATGATGCGCTCAAGGTCTTTTTTCAGTACCTCAATGTCTTCGCCCTTCTTGCCGATGACAACCCCAGGCCGGGCGGAATACACGGTAATCCGGGCGTTCTTGGCAGGACGCTCAATCAGGATGCGGCCTACGGAAGCGTTTTTCAGCTTGTTGCCGAGATATTCGCGCACCATCATGTCCTGCGCCAACATGCCGGAAAAGGTTCGGCTCCCGGCAAACCAGCGGGAATCCCAATCGCGGGTTACGCAAAGGCGAAAGCCTGTCGGATGAATTTTTTGTCCCATGCTCTTACTCCCCAACCGTCACGTAAATGTGGCAGGTCGGCTTGGAAATCCGGTTACCACGGCCTTTTGCCCGCGCGGCAAAACGCTTCAACACCATGCCTTTTTCGACATAGATGGTCTTGACTTTCAGCTCGTCAATATCCGCGCCGTCGTTGTGTTCGGCATTGGCGACCGCCGAGAGCAGCACCTTCTTCAAGATGCCCGCGCCCTTCTTGGGCGAGAAAGTCAGAATATTGAGGGCATGGTCAATGGGCTTGCCCCGCACCAGATCGGCAACGAGCCGTCCCTTCTGGGCAGACAGGCGCACACCACGCAAAGTTGCAGTTGTTTCCATATGGACTCCTTATTTCTTCGCTTTCTTGCCGGCGGTATGACCCTTGAAAGTGCGGGTCAGCGAAAATTCGCCCAGCTTGTGTCCGACCATGTTCTCGGTAATGTAGACCGGAATATGCTGCCGGCCATTGTGTACCGCAATCGTCAAGCCGACAAAATCCGGCAGGATGGTGGAGCGGCGCGACCAGGTCTTGATCGGGCGCTTGTCCTTGCCCGCCTGGGCAGTCTCGACTTTTTTCAGCAAATGGGCATCAATAAACGGGCCCTTTTTGATAGAACGTCCCATGTTCCCTACCCCTTAACGCTTGTGACGACGCTGCACGATCATGCTGTTCGTGCGCTTGTTGCTGCGGGTACGATAGCCCTTGGTCGGCTGTCCCCACGGATTGACCGGAACCCGGCCTTCGCCGGTACGTCCTTCGCCCCCGCCATGCGGGTGGTCGATCGGATTCATGACCACGCCACGCACCGTCGGGCGGATTCCGCGCCAACGGTTTGCGCCTGCCTTGCCAATCTTCCGCAGACTGTTTTCTTCGTTGCCGACTTCGCCAATGGTGGCGCGGCATTCGATATGCACCCGGCGGATTTCGCCGGAACGCAGACGAAGCTGGGCATAAACGCCTTCCCGTGCCAGCAGTTGCACGGAAGCGCCGGCTGCCCGCGCCATCTGCGCGCCCTTGCCGGGGAACATCTCCACGCAGTGCAGGGTCGTACCGACCGGAATGTTGCGAATCGGCAGGGCATTACCCGGCTTGATCGGCGCTTCCGAGCCGCTCAAAACCTTTTGCCCTACTTCCAGCCCCTTGGGCGCGATGATGTAGCGGCGCTCGCCATCTGCATAGCAGAGGAGCGCAATATGCGCGGAACGGTTGGGATCGTATTCGAGCCGCTCAACCTTGGCGACTACGCCATCCTTGCTCCGCATGAAGTCAATCACGCGATAATGCTGCTTGTGCCCGCCGCCCTGATGGCGCACGGTAATGCGTCCATTGTTGTTGCGGCCTGCCTTGCTGATTTTCTTCTCCAGCAGTCCCGCAAAGGGTTTGCCTTTGTAGAGCGTATCGGAGACGACCTTGACCACGGCGCGACGGCCGGGTGAAGTGGGTTTGACCTTGACGAGCGCCATTATGCGTTCCCCCCTTCCGCAAAATTGATTTCCTGTCCGTCTTTCAGGCCGACGAAGGCTTTTTTCCAGCCTTTGCGTAGCCCCTTCATCTGACGGAAGCGTTTGATTTTGCCGGGAACATTGCAGACCTGCACGGACTCCACATTCACTTTGAAGAGGAGTTCGACGGCTGCCTTGATTTCCGGCTTGGTTGCGTCGGAAGCGACCCGGAAAACGACCTGGGAATGCTTTTCCGCCACATAAGTCGCCTTTTCGGAGACCTGCGGCGCAAGCAGAACCTGCAACAGGCGTTCCTGCTCCGGCTTGCCCGACGTATGCTGGCGGATACCGCCATTCTTGCGTCGGGCTATTTTCAATTGACGTTGCTCTAACGGAGTCATGCCCACATCTCCTCAAATTTGGCTACGGCGTTCTTCGTGACCAGAACCCTGGAAAAACGCACCAGAGAGACCGGATCGGCTTCCTGCGCTTCCAGCACCAGCACATTCGGCAGGTTGCGGGAAGAAAGATACAGGTTTTCGTCCAGCTCGTCGGTCACGACCAGAAGACGCTCATCCGCCAGCCCCAGCCCTTTCAGCTTTTGCGTGAAAAGTTTGGTCTTGGGCGCATCGAGCGCCAGGGAATCCACCACCAGCAGACGATCCTGACGCACCAGTTCGGAGAGGATCGAAGCCAATCCGGCGCGAAACATCTTGCGGTTGATTTTCTGGCTGAAATTTTCAGCCGGGGAATTCGGGAATGCGCGTCCGCCTCCACGCCAGATGGGCGAGGAAGTCATCCCGGCGCGAGCGCGTCCAGTACCCTTTTGCTTCCAGGGCTTGTGCGTGGTATGCGCGACTTCGGCGCGCGATTTTTGTTTGCGATTGGCGAGACGAGCGTTGGCCTGATAGGCCACGACGACCTGATGCACCAGCGCCTCGTTGTAATCGCGGGCAAAGAGCGTATCGGATACCGGCAGTTTTGCGGCTTCCTGGCCTTGCTCGTTTACGATTTTCAGTTCCATGCCGGACTCCTTACGCCTTGACTGCGGGATGCACAACGACGTTGCCGCCCTTTGCACCCGGTACCGCGCCCTTGACGAGCAGAAGCTGGCGTTCGACATCCACGCGCACCACGGTCAGGCTCTGTTGGGTTGCGGTAGCGTCGCCCAAATGACCCGCCATGCGCTTGCCCGGAAAAACGCGCCCAGGGTCTTGCGCCATGCCGATGGAACCCGGCGCGTTGTGGGATACGGAATTGCCGTGGGAAGCGCGGTTCGAGCGGAAATTGTGGCGCTTGATGCCACCCTGAAAGCCCTTGCCGATGGAAGTTCCCGTCACGTCGACCTTCTGGCCTTCGCTGAAAATCGTCACCGCCACGACATCGCCGGGCTTGAAGCCGGACAATGCCTCTGGCTCGACGCGGAATTCCCGCATGATGTTTCCGGCCTCCACCCCTGCCTTGGCCATATGGCCAGCCAGGGGCTTTCCGACGCGCGAGGCACGGCGCTTGCCGAAAGCGACCTGCACGGCTGCGTAGCCGTCGACATCCGGCGTTTTGACTTGGGTCACGCGGTTATCGGACACGTCCAGCACCGTTACCGGGATGGACGCGCCATCCTCGGCAAAGATGCGAGTCATGCCGACCTTGCGACCAACAAGGCCTAGACTCATGTTTATTCTCCTCATCGTCGGCTACGATTGGCCGA
>JAISSL010000092.1 GCA_031273145.1 Zoogloeaceae bacterium
TTGGGACTGGATAAAAAAGCCATTGCGGATTACGTCAAGCAGGGATTGGAAGCGTTTCCCGGCATTGCGGGGCGCTTGCAGGTGACGCATCTGGAGAATGGCGCGATTCTGCTGGATGACACCTACAACGCCAATCCCGATTCCGTTCGGGCAGGGATTGACGTGCTCTCCGCCTGCATCGGGAAAAAGATTCTCGTTCTGGGCGATATGGGCGAAATTGGCGAAGCCGGACATCAATACCACGACGAAATCGGCGGCTACGCCAAGAGCATGGGCATAGACAGCCTCTACACCCTGGGCGAATTAAGCCAGCAGGCGGCGCGGAACTTCGGCGCGGGCGCGAATGCCTATCCTTCGCCAAAGGCGCTGGTTGCCGCACTGCAAAAGGAACTGGCGGAAAATACGACGGTGCTGGTGAAAGGTTCGCGCTTCATGCGGATGGAACGAATTACCGCCCTTTTGACGGCGACCGGAAAGGAGCCTGGCGATGCTGCTTGAACTTGCCCAATACCTGAGTCCCTATGTTCGGGGGTTCAATGTTTTCAACTACATCACGTTTCGGACGGTGCTGGCGATTCTGACCGCCCTCTTCTTGTCGCTGGCCTTTGGGCCTTTAGTCATTCGCTGGCTGGCGGCGAAGAAAATCGGGCAGGCAGTGCGTGCCTGCGGGCCGCAAACGCATCTGGTCAAGTCCGGCACGCCCACGATGGGCGGCATCCTGATCCTGATTTCCGTCGTCCTGACCACGCTTTTGTGGGGCAACCTTTCCAACCATTACGTCTGGACGGTGCTCGTGGTGACGTTCGGCTTCGGCATCATCGGTTGGTACGACGACTGGCGCAAGGTGGTCTTCCGCGATCCAAACGGCCTTCCGGCGCGCTGGAAATTCTTCTGGCAATCGGTGCTTGGCGTGGGCGTAGCCCTGTTTCTTGCGTTTTCCTCCGACAATCCGGCGCAGACTGAACTCATCGTTCCATTCTTCAAGACGATTGCCTATCCCTTGGGCGTGTTCGGATTCGTCACGCTCACCTATTTCGTGATTGTCGGCACTTCCAACGCGGTCAATCTGACCGACGGACTGGATGGCCTTGCCATCATGCCGACGGTAATGGTGGCCGGCGGTCTGGGCATCTTCGCCTTTGCGAGCGGCCATGCCGAATTTGCCCGCTATCTGCTCATTCCGCCCATTCCCGGTTCCGGCGAATTGTGCATCGTGCTCGGCGCTATTGTGGGCGCGGGCTTGGGCTTTTTATGGTTCAACGCCTACCCGGCGGAAGTGTTCATGGGAGATGTCGGGGCGCTCGCTCTGGGCGCGGCATTGGGATGTATCGCCGTCATCGTGCGGCAGGAAATCGTGCTGTTCATCATGGGCGGATTGTTCGTCGCGGAGACGGTTTCGGTCATGGTGCAGGTTTCCTGGTTCAAATACACCAAGAAAAAATATGGGGAAGGGCGGCGCATCCTGCTCATGGCGCCGCTGCATCATCATTTTGAGCAAAGCGGCTGGAAGGAAACGCAGGTGGTGGTGCGCTTCTGGATCATCACAATCATGCTGGTGCTGTTTGGGCTAGCGAGCTTGAAGCTGAGGTGAGAGATGGAACTGAACGGTAAACGCTTTCTCGTGCTAGGTCTGGGCGAATCCGGGCTGGCGATGGCGAAATGGCTGCATCGCCAGGGTGCGGTCGTGCGCGTGGCCGACAGCCGCAAAAATCCGCCCAATCGCGCGGCGCTGGCGAAATTCGCGCCGGAGATCGAAGTGATTGCCGGACCGTTCAAGCCCGCGATATTCAAGGGCGTAGAGGTCATTGCGCTCTCGCCCGGAATTCCCAGCAAGACGCCGGAGATTGTCGCCGCCGGGGATATTCCGATTGTCTCCGAAGTGGATTTGTTTACCGACGCGATTGAAACCCTGGGGGAGGACGTGGAGATTCTGGCGATTACCGGCTCGAACGGCAAGACCACGACCACGGCGCTGACCGCGCACCTCTTGAACGGCGCGGGCGTGGAGGCGATTGCCTGCGGCAACATCTCGCCTTCTCTGCTCGATGCGCTGATGGCGGCGCAGGAGGCGAATCATCTGCCGCAGGTCTGGGTGCTGGAATTGTCCAGCTTCCAGTTGGAGATTACGCACAAGCTGGCGGCGGATGTCGCGACGGTGCTGAACGTCAGCGCGGATCATCTCGACCGCTACGATTCCATGAGCGAATATGCCTGGGCCAAGGCGCGGATTTTCCAGAACCCGATCACCCGGCGCATCCTCAACCGGGATGACGACCACAGTCTGGTGCTTGGCGGCAGCGGCTTTGGCATGACGACGTTTGGCGCAACGCCCGTGCCGCGCCCCGGTCATTACGGGATTGAGGAAGATGCCATTTATTTCGGCGAAGAGCGTTTGATTGGCCTTGACGAACTGCCGATCAAGGGACTGCACAACGCGGTCAATGTGATGGCTGCGCTTGCGCTCTGTCGGGCGATTGGCCTGGATGCCAAACAGGTGTTGCCCGCGCTCAAGACGTTCAAGGGCTTGCCGCATCGGGTCGAGCCGGTTGCGGAAATCAAGGGCGTGCTTTACGTCGACGATTCCAAGGGAACCAACGTCGGGGCGACGCTTGCCGCCCTCGAAGGCATGGGGCGGCCTGTCGCCATTGTGCTGGGCGGGGATGGCAAGGGGCAGGATTTTGCGCCCTTGCAGGATGCGCTCAAGCGGCATGGGCGCGCCGTGGCGCTGATCGGTCAGGATGCGGCGCGTATCAAACAGGCTGTTCAGGAGTGCGGCTTGCCGCTGGAATCGTTCGATGGTCTGGAAGAAGCGGTACGCTGGCTTGCCGGAGAAGCAAAAGCCGGGGATTGCGTCCTGCTCTCCCCTGCCTGCGCAAGTTGGGACATGTTCAGGGACTACAAACACCGCGCCGAAGTGTTCATTCAGGCGGTGCGAGCCTTGGAGGAATCGGCATGATGAGCGCGAATGCCGCCTCGCTTGCGGCCATGCCCGCCTCCCGGATTTCCCGCTTTCGCGCGGAAACCGACCATGTCCTGATCTGGGCAAGCCTTCTCCTGCTTGCTTTTGGGCTGGTGATGGTCTATTCCGCTTCCTTTGCCTATGCCGAAAATGCCAGTCTGGCGAGTACCCATTACCTGCTGCGGCATGTGATCTTTCTTGGGGTCGGCCTGATCTGCGCGTTTTCCGCCTTCCAGATCAGCATGGAAGACTGGCAGAAAATGGCGCCCTGGCTGTTTGTCGTGGGGCTTGTTCTGCTGTTCATCGTGCTCTTCCCGGTAATCGGCAAGAGCATAAACGGCGCGCGCCGCTGGATTGACATAGGGATCATCCGCCCGCAACCGTCCGAACTCATGAAACTCTGCTGCGTCCTCTATGTCGCGGATTTTGCGGTACGGAAGCGGGAATTCATGGAAGATTTCCGGCGCGCCTTTCTGCCGATACTGGCGATCATGGCAATCGTCGGCATCCTCTTGTGGCTGGAACCGGACGTTGGCGCGTTCCTGATGATACTGATCATCGTCATGGGCATACTCTTCATGGGCGGCCTCAACATCTGGATTTTCCTGCGTCTGGCTTTCTGCCTCGTGCTCGTTTTGCCGCCCTTGGCTTATTTCAGTAATTATGTCTACGACCGGGTCATGGCCTGGCTTTCCCCGCTGAATTTCCTGAACAGCACAGGCTATCAGCCGTTCCATGCCCAGCTTGCTTTCGGGCGGGGCGGCTGGTCCGGCTCTGGCCTGGGCAGCAGCGTGGAAAAACATCTCTATCTGCCGGAAGCCCATACCGATTACCTGTTTGCGGTCATCGGCGAGGAAACGGGATTTCTGGGGCTGATCGTGGTCGTGACCCTGTTCATTTTTATCGTGCGCCGCGCCTTTGCCATTGGTCACCTTTGTGTTGACCTGGATCGCGTCTATCCGGCGCTGGTGGCGATGGGAATCGGACTCTGGCTTGGTCTGCAAGCCTTCATCAACATGGGGGTCAACGTAAATCTGTTGCCCGCGACCGGAATGACCCTGCCCTTCATGAGCTATGGCGGTTCCGGTCTGGTTATTAATTGTACGGCGCTTGGCATCCTGCTCCGGGTGGATTGGGAAAATCGCCGTTTGATGCAAAGGGGGAGAAGGTGAACAACATCTCTTGGAATCCCACACAAAAAACCCTGCTCGTCATGGCGGGCGGAACTGGCGGCCATATCTTTCCGGCGCTGACGGTCGGCAAGCACTTGCAGGAAGAAGGCTGGCGCGTCGTCTGGTTCGGTAACCCGGACAGCATGGAAGCCAGGCTTGCCTGCCAGAGCGGCTTTGAAATGATCGCCGTTCGCTTTGCCGCGCTGCGTGGCAAAGGCTGGAAGCGCAAATTCATGCTGCCCTTCGCCCTGATCCGCGCCGTCTGGCAATCCATGCGGGAGATTCGCATCTATAGTCCCGATGTCGCGTTGGGCATGGGGGGATACATCAGTTTCCCCGGCAGCATTGCGGCCAAATTGCTGGGCATTCCGCTCGTCATTCATGAGCAGAATTCCATCGCGGGTCTGGCGAACCGGGTTTTGAGCAAGGTAGCCAACCGAACCTTGACCGGCTTTCCCAATGTCTTGAAAAAGGGCATATGTGTCGGCAACCCGATCCGTTCGGTAATTACCCAGGTGCCCCCGCCGGAAGAGCGGATGGCAGGGCGGGAAGGCGTGCTGAAACTGCTGGTGGTCGGCGGCAGCCTGGGCGCAAAGGTGTTGAATGACATCATCCCGCAAGGGCTGTTGCAACTGTCGCCGGAATTGATGCCGGAAGTGGTGCATCAGTCTGGAACCGACCATCTGACCGAGCTGGAAGACAATTATCGGGAATACCGGGAAAAGGGCGGCGTGGCGCATTGCGTGGATTTCATTGAAGACATGGCAAGCGCCTATGCCTGGGCGGATTTGGTGATTTGCCGCTCCGGGGCGCTGACCGTTTTTGAGCTGGCGGCCATTGGGGTTGCGTCGGTGCTGGTGCCTCTGCCGCACGCGGTGGATGACCATCAGACCGGAAACGCGCATTACCTGACTTTGGCGGGCGGCGCGTTCTTCCTGCCGCAGGCGGACTTAACCCCGGAATCGGTGGCGCTGCTTGGCAACTACAAACGCGGACAACTGCTGGAAATGGCGAAGAAGGCGCGGGAACTGGCGCGTCCTGACGCAACCCTGGCGGTTGTCAATGTCTGCAAGGCGCTCGCAAAATGAAGCATAAGGTTCGGAACATCCATTTCGTAGGCATTGGCGGCTCCGGCATGAGCGGCATTGCCGAAGTGCTTGCCAATCTGGGCTTTCGGGTTACCGGCTCCGACCTTGCGGCTTCTGCCGTGCTTGAGCGTCTGGCGAAACAGGGCATTCGCATTGCGGTTGGACATCAGGCGGAGCTCATCAACGGGGCGCACGCGGTGGTGGTGTCGACTGCGGTCAAGGACGACAACCCGGAAGTGGTAGCCGCGCATCAGGCCGGCATTCCGGTGGTTCCGCGCGCGCAGATGCTGGCTGAATTGATGCGCCTGAAACAGGGCATTGCCATTGCCGGGACGCATGGCAAGACCACGACGACGAGTCTGGTCGCCAGCATTCTGGGCGAAGCCGGGTTTGACCCTACCTTCGTTATCGGCGGGCGGCTGAACGCGGCGGGCGCGAATGCCCGGATGGGCAGCGGCGATTTTCTGGTGGCGGAAGCGGATGAATCGGATGCCTCGTTTTTGTACCTGACCCCGGTCATTTCGGTCGTCACCAATATTGACGCCGATCACATGGAAACCTACGGGCACGATTTCAACCGGCTGAAACAGACCTTTGTGGAATTCCTGAATCGCCTGCCCTTCTATGGCGTGGCGGTACTCTGTCAGGATGACCCGAATGTGCGCGAAATTCTGCCGCAGGTCTC
>JAISSL010000252.1 GCA_031273145.1 Zoogloeaceae bacterium
GTCTCACGCTGTTATTGCCGCCATTCGCGCTGAAATTAACGTAAAGAAGGCGAATCTGTCTGTGCCCAAAAATTACAAGGATTCCGACAAGGTTGAGGCTTACCTTGTTGGCAAAGCCGCTGAACTGGATAACTCCTTTGCCGATGAATACCGCAAGACCAGCCTTGACGGCGCACGCGGGCAAATCTGCGTTATCGGCCTTGCCATTGACGAGGACGCGCCGCGCGCCTTCTTTCGGGATGACTGGCAAGACCCGGAAGCCGAGCGCGGCATCCTTCATGACTTCTTCACCACTGTTTCCGAAGAGTTTCAACGCCGTCGTTCTTTCAGCATCCCGCACTTCATCGGCCATAACATCATTGACTTCGACTTGCTCTTCATCTTCCAACGTGCCGTTGTGCTTGGTATCAAGCCGCCCGACGGCATTCCCTTTGACGCTCGTCCGTGGGATCCGTCTGTATTCGACACCTGCACCAAATGGGCTGGTGTCGGCAATCGCGTCAGTCTCGACAAACTCTGCAAAGCCCTTGCTATTGCTGGCAAGGGAAGCGAGATAGGCGAAGACATTGACGGTAGCCAGGTCTGGGACTACGTACAACGTGGGGAAATTGCCAAAGTGGCCGAGTATTGCAAAGGCGACGTGGAACGCACCCGCGCTATCTTCAAACGGCTTACCTTCGCGCCGGTTCTACCACCTTCCATCCCGGACAGCCAAAATAATTCGGCAATGCCTGATTCGCTTTGATTTTCTGAAAACACAACCATTGAAAGGAAATATCATGCAAACGCAAGAAGCTCTACCCATCGTTGAAAAACCCAAGCACCAAACCGTCTATTGGCTTGCCGCTGACCGCAGGAAATCCCGGCTGGTGACTACCAAGGCGTACTCGCATTGGGCGGACGCCTACCTTGCCGCTATTTCTGGCGGCAAAGCGGAATACAGGCGTTATAAGGGTAAAGAAATGAGGCCACTGAAAAAAGGCCGGATCGCCTATGTTGGCGCGGGTATAAGTGACGATGATGACGAGGCAAAAGATGATGCAGGGAGATACCTTCGCAACTCCCTGGCGGACAACCCCTTAAGATATTCACGCTTCACAGAGGTCAGAATCGTTGTTGACACGGACGGCTACCTTGTAATTTATCGTACTCTTGGAGTTGACCATAGAGAACTGCTTGATGCCGTAATTTATGGTTGTGCTGCCGGGTACAAGCTGCGCCCGAAGGATCAACTGCGTTTTGCCAGGATCATCGCTCGTATCAACAGTGTCGCATTGCGCCGTCATGAGGAAGACTATTCATCGTGATGAAAAATGTTCCCGGACATGAAGCTGTAGGATGGGTCGGTCATCCAGTTCGAACTGGAAGAGCTGAAGGAACTGAACGAGTCGTCTGAAAAGCTGGAAGAGCTGAACGAATCGTCATGATGAAAAATGTTCCCGGACATGAAGCTGTAGGATGGGTCGGTCATCCAGTCCGAACTGGAAGAACTGAAGGAACTGAACGAGTCGTCAGAAAAGCTGGAAGAACTGAAAGAATCGTCGAAATGGTGGATGTTTCCGGGCATGTGGCTGTAGGCGGGATTTGTCATCCAGTCGTCATCGAATGCGCTGGCGCTGGCAAGACCGCTTGCCCAGCCAGAAGAGCGCGCTCTGCTTCTGCGCCTTCCCGCGCCTCCGGGGTTAGCGTTGAGCAGGATGGCTAAGAGCAGAATGACTACCATAGCGACGCAGGCGATGGCGACAGTGAGCAAAAGGATAGACCACAGGAAAGACATTATGCTGCCAAGGTGCTTCACTGCGTAGCTTGCAAAACCCAGCCAAATGAGTGAGGCGCAGAAGAACATGAAGAGTGGGAAAGAGAAGAAGGAACGACAGGCTTCGCGCCAGTTCGTAAAAAGAGGCACGATGCCGCAGCAGACCTTGATCGCGCTGATTATGAACCAGATGAAGAGGGGCAGAACGGGGAGCAGTTTTTCCAGCCCGAAGAGGTAGGCGATGGGACACACGCCAAGGCAGAAGAGAAATATTTTTCCCATCCCTATGTGTCCCCTACGGGCGAAGGCTCGCGCATTGCGGCCTTTAAAGAAATCTGCGGTCATGGTTTTGGCGCGGCAAGGTCGTTGGCATAACTTCAGGTATACCACATTTCCCCAGCGCGCGAAGGGAATTTTTTTGAGGCTAAACTTTGGCGCGTGTTGTCGAAAATTCTTGCCATCATTCTTCCTCAATTGTGCCATTCAGTACGCCAATGCCGACAACGACAGATCAGCCTGGGAATTAGCCAAAGCTGAAATACGGCTGGTTGAAAACCATCGGTACTGTGTTCTGGAAGTCAAAAACCTTGCACAGCCGCGAAGCCTCCAACCAGCGCAGGCGCAACTCAAATCGCAAGCTGTTCGAGTTTGCCGCCGCCCGCAATCCACGTATTGACCCAGGCTGGTTTTCGCCCTTTCCCCGACCAGACAAGCTCTGACTGCTTGGGATGCCGGTATTTGGGCGGCAATTTCTGGCGTTTGACGACCGTACCCGTACCACGCCGCCCACGCCCACCTGTCAGCTCCGCCAGGGTAAAACCACTTTCCAGAGCGAGCTTCTCCAGCTTCTTCTTGACATTACCTTTTTCTTCCGCCGACCGACGACGAATTTCACGCGGGATTTGCCGCTCCAAAGCCTTCAGCTCCATGAGCGAGAGACGAGAAATATCCATGACGCACTCCATTGATGATTAAAGAGACCCGCCAAAGCATTGGTCGGGCAAACGCAATAAACCTTTGCCAACTGCCACTTCATCCGCAATTGCAAACCAAGAGTATAAGGGAATTAATACCTATGCGTGATATTTTCTCCGGTCAACTCACAACCGGCAATTCATCCCACCTTGTCGTATATCTTTGCGATAACTTATCCGCGCGCGCTGCCCAACCCTTGTCCGTTCCCTCTGCCGCCAAATATACGCTTCCTCTGCCAAATTTGGCGTTGATCGAATCAACCGCTGCCATCAGACGTTCTCCCCGTCCATTCTGAACCTGCGTCTCGGCAAACAGCGAACCCTGCCGGTTTGCCTTGTCGGACAGCAGTGCCAGCATCACCCCCGCCTTCTTGTATTCGTATCCCGTCCTGAAAATCTCCTTCAATCCACGCAAAGCCACGCCAGCAAGTACTCGGCTATCGTCGCTTGGTATAGGCAGGGGAACTGTAATAGAGCCGTTATATTGCGGCTGATCTTCCCGAAAACGATTGGTATGGATAAAGACATGCGCCGCGCCCGCAAGACTGCCCTGGGCACGCAGCCGCCCTGCCACGTTCGAGACGTGATACGACACCGCTTCTTGCAGCTTGGGAAGAGAGGTAATGGGCATTCCAAAACTGCGTGAACTCAAAATCTGCTGTTTTGCCGGGACAACGGCCTCAAGCTCCAGACAGGAATTGCCGCGCAGTTCTTCCACAGTTCTTTCCAGCACCACGCCAAATTGCTCACGAATCATCTTTAAATCGGCGTTATACAGGTCTAACACCGTGTTGATGCCCAGTTTGGCAAGCCTTGCGTCAATCTGCCGCCCCACACCCCAGACCTCCGAGACCGGAGTCTTGCCCATCCTGTTCTCCCTGTCCTCTGCGGACAGCGCATTCAGGTCGCAAACACCCGCAAAACACGGATTCTTCTTGGCAAGGTGATTGGCAAACTTGGCAAGGGTCTTGGAAGATGCAATGCCCACGCAAACCGGCAGGCCAATCCATTGCAGGACGCGGGCGCGAATCATCTGCCCCATTGCCTGCGTCCCGCCATACAAGTGGGAGAGGGACTCTATCCGCAGAAAGGATTCATCAATGCTATAGACTTCAAGCTCTGGCGAGAATTCACGCAGAACGGAAACAACCCGCTGGCTCATGTCCGCATAAAGGGCGTAGTTGGAAGAAAACGCCGCAATACCATGCTGCTGCGCGAGCTTTTGCAGCCGAAACCAGGGCGTCCCCATCTTGACCTTCAGCGTCTTCACTTCATTACTTCTCGCTACCACGCATCCATCATTATTGGACAGCACCACCACCGGCACATTCTGCAAACACGGCTGAAACACCCGCTCACAGGAGACATAAAAGTTGTTTGCGTCCACCAGGGCAAAGACAGGGTTCTCAGCCATCGTGGATGCGGCGCACAAGCCCGGTCACAACGCCCCAGATGACCAGTTCCGAGCCTTCCTTGAAGGTGAGAGGTGGAAAAGCAGGGTTTTCGGGATGGAGTTCCACCCGGCCTTCCTTCTGATAAAAGCGCTTCAGCGTGAATTCGCCATCTACCACGGCAACCACAATGCTGCCATGTCGCGCAGCCCTCGACTTATCAACAATCACCTTGTCGCCATCCAGTATGCCCGCGCCGCGCATGGAATCCCCGCGCACAGTGAAGATGAAGGTAGCCGCAGGCTTATGAACCAGATAACGGTTGATGTCCAGTCCTTCCTCGGTATAGTCCCCCGCCGGTGACGGAAACCCGGCGGCAATACCGGGTAACTGCCGCACTTCTGCCTGTTTTGGCAGTTGCGCGGGAGTTTCTGGACATTGTTCCAGAGTGGAATGTCCTGACGGGACAGCAGAATTACAGCGCATAAAACACAGGAAGAGATGAGAAATGAGACGGTTTCGGCAAGAGTCTCACAAATACCGAAATTGCCAGTGAGGTTGTTGATCTCCCCACCACCGTCTCAACCATCATTGTAGCCCAAAACCCCGGAAAATCAGAGAGCGCGACACCATGAACTGCGTCCCAATCTCTTGATGCGCCCGCAGACGCAAGCCGTCATGAAGCGACGAAGGCAAGAGCGACAGCAGGAATTTGCCCGCATTCAACCGAGGTTGTTCTAATGAAAATTATCCCGGACAGCAGTGCGCCTTCGCGGGAATGACGGAGTGGGGGACGCAACCTCTATCCCGGCACGGGCAACAAAAATTGCCTGTTTTGCAAAATAGTTGCAAAATCCGCACAGGACAAAAATAGTGTGGCATAATTCTTTTCCCCAACATGGGTATGACATCTCACTCAATTTTCCGGCGGATATTCCAATGTTCTCTGAAAAACCCTTTGTAATCAAGGGTTTACCCCCCCCCCCCCAATTCTGGTGGCATATCGCCGGTCTGGGTTCTGAAGCGTCGCTTCGTCCTCTGTTTTTGTCTGTTGTTCTGCCGTCTGGTTCGGGCGGTTTTTTTGCGTTTGCAAAAATTTTTCATGCGCGCGACGCAAGCTGTCGCATGGCGCGGAAATAATCGCTTCATCTTTTGTTCAATGTTGAGGCGCGTGTCATGCAAGAATTTATCTACTCTGAGGTTGGCCTGAAATGACGATTTCCAAAGACCGTCTGTTTCGGCACCTGGCGATGTTGCGCTTGATTCCGCGCGCGCCCCGGAGCATTTCTGCCCCGGAGTTGCTGGAAAAGCTGAGGGCGGAACAGTTCGAGATTGATCTGCGGAGTTTGCAGCGCGATCTGGCGGGGCGGCTTTCGCTGGATTTTCCGTTGCAGTGCGACGAGCGGGAGCGCCCGTATCGTTGGAGTTTTCCCAAGGATGCGCCCCAGTTTGGCTTTCCCGCGCTGGATACGCCGACTGCTTTGGCTTTTGTTGTGGCCGAGCGGCATCTTCGCAAGTTGTTGCCGCCCTGTGTGCTGAGTTTGTTGACGCCGCATTTTGACCTTGCCCATCGGCAGATTTTCGGCATGGAGCGCAACCCTCTGGCGCACTGGGCGGCGAGTGTGCGCGCCCTTCCCAATGGCAAGGCGCTGGAACCGGCGGAAGTCGACCCGCACATCTGGGATCAGGTGGCGATGGCGCTTTTGGAGCGGCGGCAGTTGGAAATTCGTTATCTCAGCCGCAGCAAGGGCGAGCACAAGACTTTGCGGGTGCATCCGGCGGGCATGGTGTCCCGGCATTCGGTCAGTTATCTGATCGGGATGGTTGAGGGCTATGCCGACGCGCGGCAATTTGCGCTGCATCGCATTGAGGCGGCGAATTGTCTGGATGAGCCGGCGCGTGAGCCTGCCGGGTTTGACGTGGATGACTACATTCAGAAGGGCGGCTTCAACAATCCGGGGCCGGTGGGGCAGCAGATGCTGGTGGCGGATGTTGCGCCGCAGGTAGCCTGGCTGCTTCGGGAAACGCCCTTGAGCGCCGAACAGAGTTTGAAGCCCTTGCCAGAAAGCGACTGGCAACGCCTGCGGGCAGAAGTGCCGGACGATCAGGAAACCCTGTGGTGGCTTTTCGGGCTGGGGGAACACGTCCGCATTCATGCGCCGGAAAGCTGGATTTTGGCGATCAAGACCAGAGCCGAGAGCATGGTCAAGCTGTATTCGCAACCTCACGCACCTGCATCAACAACACTTTCCAACCATCAACCCAAAGGGAGTAGATCATGACAGAAATTTCTCGCAACAAACCCACTGGTGCCCCAAGCGGCATCACCCCTCATATGAACCCGGGCGGCTGTACCAATCCCGGCAATCCGCCCATGTTCCCAACAGGCGCGGACAAGATGAAAAAGAAGGCGCTGATCGGCGCGGCAGTCGTCACTGCCGTTGCGTGTATCGCCAAGGTTTTTTTTAACCGCAAATAAGGAGCAAAACATGTCTCAAACCACAAACAATGACACAACCGCCGACCTGGATACCACGGATGACACGCAGGAACTTCTTCAAAAAATCGAAGAAATCCCGTCCGACACAATCAGCGCGGAAAGCAAGCAGGAACTGCTTCAAAAAATCCGCGCGAAAGTCGACGAAATACGGAACTACGTGCCAAAAGTTGGGGTCTTTGGCGATACCGGGGCTGGAAAATCCAGCCTCTGCAATGCGCTTTTCGGGCAAGATGCCGCAAAAGTGAATGATGTTGAAGCCTGTACGCGCGATCCGCAAGAAATCCTGCTGCAATCGAAAAATGGCAGGATGATTCTTGTGGATGTTCCCGGCACTGCCGAAGACCCGAAACATCAAAAGAAATACACCGCCCTTTACATGAGTCTGGCATCAGAGCTTGACCTGATTCTTTGGGCTATCAAGGCGGATGATAGAAAATATGCGTCCGCCATTGAGGCATTTCATGCGGTTTACCCAAAAGATAAACCACAGGAACCGCCTGTTTTGTTCGTCATCACGCAAACGGATAAAACCAATCCTACCGATGGCTGGGATCGTGAGGCGTTCAAACCCAAACCTGATCCCGATCCCGACGGAAAGCAGCTACTCGGTAACATCGCCATCAAGGAACGTGATGTCTCCAAAAAGTTTGACCTCAAAGGAGGGCAGATCATCTCTGTCGCAACCTCCCCCAAGGGTAAGGCATACAACCTTACAGAACTGGTTGACCTTGTTGTGGAAGCCCTCCCGGACGACAAAAAATTCTCGTTTATACGCGAGGCCAAACAAAAACACGTGAGCGCCAAAGCAAAGAAAAAAGCTAAAAATGGCTTTTGGGCTTCAATCTGGGGTTTTGTCAAGGAAGTGGGCAAGGTAGTGGGTCCAGTCGTAATAAAAATGGTTGGGGACATCTTCACCAAGAAATAACCCCTCAATTCATCCGCGCCCGCTTGCGGGCGCGGATGAATCCAACAACAAATCCAACTGAAAGGAATACATCATGTCTCAGCTCACAAACAATGACACATCCAATGACACACCCGCCGCCCCGGTCAGCGCGGAAGGCGAGCAGGACGAGGTTGAAAAATTCCTCGAGAAAGTCGACGAAATGCCGCCCGACTTGATCAGCGCGGAACGCAGGCAGGAACTGTCTAAAAAAATCCGCGCGAAAGTCGACGAAATACGGAACTACACGCCAAAAATTGGGGTCTTTGGCGATTCCGGGGTTGGAAAATCCAGCCTGTGCAATGCGCTTTTCGGGCAAGATGCCGCAAAAGTGAATGATGTTGAAGCCTGTACACGAGAGCCACAGGAAATTCTGCTGCAATCGGAAAATGGCGGGATGATTCTTATGGATGTTCCCGGCATTGGCGAAGACCCGACGCATCAAAAGGAATACACCGCCCTTTACATGAGCCTGGCATCAAAGCTTGATCTGATTCTTTGGGCTATCAAGGCGGATAGCAGAAGCTATGCGTCCGCCATTGAGTCATTTCATGCGGTTTACCCCAAAGGTAAACCGCAGGAACCGCCTCTTTTGTTTGTCATCACGCAAACGGATAAAACCAATGACAGTGACGACTGGGATCGTGAGGCATACAAACCCGGCGGCTCGCAGATCGGGAACATCGCCATCAAGGAAAATGATGTCTCCAGAAGGTTTGACTTGAAGGCAGGGCAGATCATCTCTGTCGCAGCCTCCCCCAAGGGTAAGACATACAACCTTACAGAACTGGTTGACCTTGTTGTGGAAGCCCTTCCGAACGACAAAAAATCCTCGTTTACACGCGTAGCAAAACAAAAAAATGTGAGCAAAAAAGCAAGGAAATCCGCTGAAAAAGGCCTCTGGGATTCAATCAAGGAATTAGGCAGTGACCTTTTGGAAGTCATCACGCCAAGCTGGTGGCCATTCTGATAACCCCTCAATTCATCCGCGCCCGCAAGCGGGCGCGGATGAATTCAAACAAGGAGCAGATCATGGAACAACCGCGTACCCAGGAACAACGGGTTCGGGAATACATCAAAAAATTCGCCGATGAGTTTTCGCACGAACAAAGGCAATCATTCATAAAATGGTTCGCATCCCTCTACACTGATGATGCCATTGCGGTCGCCGCCCAGAGCGCCAAACAGCTTACGCCTGAACAGCTTGTGCGTGAACATGAGCAACAGGTTCAGACAATCAAAGAGCAAATCTCTTTGCTACGGAATTGCACGCCCAAAGTTGGGGTTTTTGGCAATTCCGGGGTCGGAAAATCCACTCTTTGCAACGCAATTTTTGGGCAGGATGTCGCAAAAGTGAATGATGTTGAAGCCTGTACGCGAAAAACACAGGAAATCCTGCTGCAATCGGAAACTGGCGGGATGATTCTTGTGGATTTTCCCGGCATTGGCGAAGACCCAGAACATCAAAAGGAATACACAGACCTCTACAAGAGCAAGGCATCAGAGCTTGACCTGATCCTTTGGGCTATCAAGGCGGATGACAGAGACTATTACTCCGCTTTGAAATCATATGAAAAGGTGTTTTCCGCAAAGGAAAAAATGCCGCCTGTTCTGTTTGTCATCACGCAAGCGGATAAAACCAATGACAAAGAAGATTGGGATGGCTATGAATACAAACCCGGCGGCTCGCAGATCGGGAACATCACCATCAAGGAAAAAGATGTCTCCAGAAGGTTTGACTTAAAGGCAGGGCAAATCATCTCTATTGCAATCTCCAGAAATGGCAGGGCATACAACCTTACCGAGCTGGTTGTCCGTGTGGTGAAGATTCTCACTCGCCAATGGGTAGAAACCAATCAATATGACATAGAGTTGGTTAAACATGTTGTAAAGGTTCTCAACCCGCGAGAGGTTTGCTCAATGACCACGCCCATGCCTGAAAATCCGCCTGCCTGCTCTGCGCTTAAGGCGCTTTACCGGCAGCTGTGTCAATACACTGCAATCAGAGAACAAGGAAAACAGTAACCACTCCGTCATTCCCGCGTTGGCGGGAATCCAGTGCCTTTACGTCGACATGGCATAGTGGCATATCATCTCCTTCATGCGAAAACCCTATGTCCTTACTGGATTCCCGCCTTCGCGCACTGTTGTCCGGGATAAAAAATGCGAGTTGTCACGAAATGGTTGCGGATCCTGGGCAAAGGGTGTAGACCCTTGAGTACCGACTCAACTTGCCGAGGTTCCGCAACATGTTCACAATAAGCCGATTTCACGAAATTCTGAAGTATTTTCCGCGCAGCAGCTTTGAAAAGCTGGTCAAAAAGCATGGT
>JAISSL010000184.1 GCA_031273145.1 Zoogloeaceae bacterium
GTCATCTCGCCGGTGAAGTCGACGACATGGGATTGCAGCCCGACCATCAGGTCGTCCCATTCATACAGCGTGGACTTGAACGGCATCCCGAACAGGGTCGTCAGCCAGTCGCACAGCAGGACGGAATAGCCGCCCGCGCTGCCATCCTCTTCGGTGAAGAACTCCGTGCTTGGGTTCATGCCAAAGACAAATGATCGCTTTTCCGCCTGAAGCCGTTCGATGGCGGCGATCTCCTCGGCGGTCACGCCGGGAATGTCCCGAAATGAGGTATAGACCGGGTGTTCCTGTCTGGCTTTCCGCGAAGCCTCCGGCTCGCAGCCGAAAACGAAAAGGGAGAGGATGCCGAGCAACAGGCAGAGCGTTCTCTTAGCCATGTGCCACCCGCATGATCTGGTGAGAGGTTCCGCGTTTCATGTGCGTGTTTCCGAATAGCCCTGCATTGGGAATGCTCCTGAACAAAGATGCTGGATGAAAACCACGCGCGACCGAATCAAACCGCCGCCACGCGAACAATCGGTATCGCCGCAAAGCATAAACATCCGGTATCATGACACAAATATATATGGCAGACAAAAATTTTTGCGAGTGCCCGCGCTAAAAGCGCACTTGACTTTCCACTGCTTGCGCCTTACCGTTCTTTCCCATTTTCATTGCGCTGTCGGCGCTTGTTCAAATTCTATGAAACATCCTGCTTCTGTGGGGCTGGTTGCGCCCAGATCGGCGCGCTTTGACCAACCACTCCGGTTGAAAAGCGGGGCGAGCCTGTCGGGCTTTTCCCTCACTTTTGAAACCTATGGAGAACTGAATGCCGCGAAGAGCAACGCGGTGCTGGTCTGTCACGCCCTTTCCGGCAACCACCACGTTGCGGGCTTCTATGACCCGGCGCAGCAAAAGGAAACCCTGGGCTGGTGGGATAATCTGGTCGGTCCCGGCAAACCGCTGGATACCCGGCGCTTTTTCGTGGTCGGGGTCAATAATCTGGGCGGCTGCCATGGCTCGACCGGGCCGATGACGCTCAATCCCGAAACAGGCCGTCCCTACGGCGCAGATTTTCCGCTCGTCACGGTCGAAGATTGGGTGGCGGCACAGGCGTATCTCTCGGATTTTCTGGGGATTGATACCTGGGCTGCCGTAATCGGCGGTTCTCTGGGCGGGATGCAGGCGCTGGAATGGACGTTGGCTTACCCGGAACGGGTTAGGCACGGAATCGTCATCGCTTCGACGCCCCGCCTCACGGCGCAGAATATCGCGTTCAACGAGGTCTCCCGGCAGGCCATTCTCTCCGACCCGGAGTTTCATGGCGGTCATTATTACGAGCAGGGCGATGGCAGGCAGGGGGTTATCCCGCGCAAGGGCTTGAGGCTTGCGCGGATGGTCGGCCACATCACCTATCTTTCCGATGATCAGATGGCGGAAAAGTTCGGACGCCGGACGCGGCATGGCAAGCCCAGCTTCAACTACGATGCGGAGTTTGAAATCGAATCCTACCTGCACCATCAGGGCGATAAATTCGCCGAAGTCTTCGATGCCAATACTTACCTGCTGACGACCCGCGCCCTGGATTATTTCGACCCGGCGCTGGATTACGATGGCGATTTGCATCGGGCGCTGGCGCGGGCGAAGGCCGATTTTTTCGTGGCCTCCTTTACGACCGACTGGCGTTTTGCGCCGGAAAAGAGCCGCGAAATCGTGTATGCCTTGCTGCATAATGGCTTGAACGTGAGTTATGCGGAAGTGGATTGTCCGGCCGGGCACGATTCCTTTTTGCTGGATGACCCGCATTATCACGCCGCGCTGGATGCTTACCTGCAAGGAATCAGACTATGAGCCGGATGAATAGCCGCTTCGATTTTCTTCACATTGCCCGCTGGATTAACGCGGGAGAATGGGTGCTGGATTTGGGCTGCGGCGATGGCGCGCTGCTTTCCCTGCTGCAAAAGGAAAAAAAGGTGCGGGGGTATGGCATTGAACTCGAACCGGCCAATGTCGCCTCCTGCATCAGGAATGGCGTCAATGTCCTGCAATTCGACCTGGAGCGCGGTCTCTCCGGGTTTGAGGACGATTCTTTCGATCACGTTATCATGTCGCTATCCTTGCAAACCGTGCGACATACGGTTCCCATCCTGAAGGAAATGCTGCGGGTGGGGCAGGAAGCGGTCGTCTCCTTTCCCAATTTTGGCTACCGTCCGCACCGGGAAGCGATTGCCGCCGGACGGATGCCGGTTTCCCGCCATCTGCCCTATCAGTGGTTCAATTCTCCCAATGTGCGGTTTTTTACGATTGCCGATTTTGAGGCGCTTTGTGCCGACGAGGGGATTGCGATTCATGAGCGATTAGCTTTTGCGGAAGGCACGCCGGTTACAGACGATCCCAACCTGAACGCGGAAGTGGCGCTTTATCGGCTGGGGCGCTTGCCCTGATTGTGAGTGTGCTATCATGGCGCGCTTGTTTTTTCAACGGTTGCAATAGGATATTGTCGAAATGACCGGTTTTAGTCCAGTGCTTCAACAAACACGGGCGCGATTCATGGGGATCACGCTGATGAGCGTTTTTGCCTTCATCGTGGGCGGTTGCGAGCCAGCCGCGCAAGAGCAACCGGCAAATGAAAACCGTTCGGTCTCTCAGGAAGACACGGGGATTAATCTGCCCGAAAATCAGGAAGTTTTATCGCAAAAAGACGCGCAGGAAGATGCGGAATCGTCTGTGGTGGAATC
The DNA here is from genome assembly GCA_031273145.1 of Zoogloeaceae bacterium. GTDB lineage: Bacteria > Pseudomonadota > Gammaproteobacteria > Burkholderiales > Rhodocyclaceae > Azovibrio. The sequence continues at coordinate 2,715 of JAISSL010000184.1, forward strand.
CGAGACAGAATCCGACCGTGAACTGGCCGAAGATACCGAAACTTTGCCGGAAGGACTGGAAGAGCAGAAGAATGTTTATGTTAAAGACGCATCGCAATACGACCCAACCTTTATTGCTGGTCTTCCTGGCAAAAACATAAAACTTGTCGACGATTACGTGGTAATTGACGGTGAAACTGAGTACATCCCTGAACCCACTCCGTTGAATAAAAAAATCACTTTTCAAGGGGCAAGGAACGACCAAAAATTTACTCTTGCGGTGACAAGAACAAACTTTACGAATGTGAAATACGACTTTCAAATCGTAGACAAGGCCAATAAAATCATTGACTCTAAATCTGGAGTAGCTATTTTGGGGTCAATGTTTTTTTTAGCAGCAGAAGTTGACGAAGATGAAGAAGACGATTATACCGCTTATTTAAGCATAGAGTATTGGGATGGGGATTATGAGAACATGAACAACGATTGTTGGCTTGCCGTCCGAATTGAGCCGCTCAGAGAAGACGCCAACGGAGAAGAACCGAGGGCAAAGGTAAATTATCAATGCAAAGACAAAAACAAACCGGCATTGGGCTTGGATGACTGCCCGACCCTGCGGCAGGTAAGAAACGGCGCATGAAAGTTCATGCGTCAGTCCGCAAGCGGGCGAGGGGACAGTCTGCCCTGTGGACGGCAATTTTTAAAAACATTGCTGTCTGCAAGATTCAATATTTATGAACTTAAAAGTCGCCCGCCTGTGTTTATAGATTTGGCCTTACGGATGCGGTAAAATAGCCATGCCCAAATGCCTTTTAGATTGTCTATTTCATAAACCTTTCAGCGTTCCATACCGTGATCGTCGTCGCGTTCCTGCTTGCGGGAAGTTTGAGCCTGTGCCGTCTCTTGGGATGCTTGCCGGTTTTCCAGTTTGGCTAGGTATGAAGGGCTTTCAGCATCCTTGTCGAATTTCGCCAGGGCTTCATCCTGTACGGCTTGCGGTTTATCCTTCGTCATTTCCTGGCAAATCCCACGCGCATAGGCCAGGCTTCCCAAGTCCTTTGGCATCCGGTCGGCAAGTGCCGGATTCTGTTTCAGCGCCTCGATGTTCTCCGGTATCCGTGCCTTGGCTATGATGTGTATGACCGCCTGGTTCCTGTCCATGTCGTGACGCGGGGCGTACCGCACTTGTTGCTTATCCGTCTCGCGCTTGAAGCATTCCTCAAAAAGTGCCCGCCCTTCATGGATTCGCGCCATATCTTGTGGCGACAATCGCTTATCCTCGCATTTTTGCTGCAATTCTGTCCAGTCTTGGC
>JAISSL010000208.1 GCA_031273145.1 Zoogloeaceae bacterium
GCGCATCTGCTGGCGGCGGGCGCAGACAATCTCGCCCAGATAAATGGTATCAAGCGCGGAATGCGCCGCCATCTCCGCATAGAATTCCAGCACCTTTTCCCGCGACCAGAACCAGAGCAGCGGCCCCAGACAAATTTTGGGAAGGATCGTATGAGAAGTGGAAGAGGTCATGAGATTTGTCTTGCCGACGGAAAATGTCTTGCAGACGGCAAATGAAAGAAGAGGAGATTATACATGTCTGAGTCGCAAACACGCTAATGCTATCCTCAAAGGAGCAATCGCTGGTCCAAGTCAGGGTTTGTAAACAACGGACTTGTAAAAGATGATGGCCTTGGTCAGCTTGACAAGGAACCATAACGCAACCATGATGCAACCATAGTATAACCGTCGCCAAGGTAACGACATGACAACGACTCTGACGTTGAAGAACATTCCGGTCGAGGTGTACGAACGTCTCAAGGCGTCCGCTGAAACCCACCGTCGCAGCTTGAACAACGAAGCAATTGTGTGCCTGGAATCGGTGCTGTTGCCGAAGCGCATGACTACGAACGAGCGCCTTGCGCGAGCGCGGGCGCTGCGCGCTACTCTGCCAAACAGCAAGTTTCAGGCGAAGGACATCAGTGCCTACAAGGAAGAGGGACGGCAGTGATCGTCGTAGACAGCAACATCGTGGCCTACCTGTATTTACCGGGTGACTACACAGCGCAGGCGGAAGCCCTACTCCAACGAGACCCCGACTGGATGGCACCGCTGCTCTGGAGAAGCGAGTTTCGCAATATCCTTGCCGGTTACATGCGCCGCAGGGAGATCACGTTCGATGTTGCGCGCAACCTGCAACTGGAAGCTGAAAGCCTGTTGGCTGGTGCGGAGTACGAGGTGGACTCGCGTTTGGTTCTGGAACTTGTACGTGACAGCAACTGCTCGGCCTACGATTTTGAATTCATTGCGCTGGCGTTGACGTTTGGCATCAAGCTCGTAACGATGGACGCAAAACTTCTGAAAGCGTTTCCAAAGCACGCTGTGGCGCTTTCCGATGGCTAAACGAACAGGCTGGCTGTTCGCTTCTTGGGCGCATGGAATTCGCGTCGGCCTCAATGCAGCGCTGCGTAGATGATTTCCGCCAGGGCGCGTCCGATGCCGGGCGTTTGCGCCAGTTGTTCCATGCTCGCTTCCGTCACGCCGGAGAGGCCGCCGAAGCGGCTCACTAATGCCTTGCGCTTGACCGCGCCAATGCCGGGAATGCCATCCAGCCGGGATTCCTTTCTGGCCTTGCCGCGTCGCAGACGATGCCCGGTGATGGCGAAGCGGTGCGCTTCGTCGCGGATTTCCAGAATCAGGCGCAGAGCTGGATGTTCCTCGCCAAGTTGCAAGGCTTCCCGCCCATCCGCAAAGACGAGCGATTCCTGTCCGGCCTTGCGCCCTTCCGCCTTGCACACGCCCGCCAGAGCCACATCCAGCCCCAGTTCCCGCAAGGCTTCCAGCGCCACGCCCACCTGTCCCTTGCCGCCATCAATCAGAATCAGGTCGGGAATCAAGCCTTCTTCCGTGAGCGCTTTTGCGTAGCGGCGCGTCACCGCCTGCCGGATGGCCGCGTAGTCGTCTCCCGGCTCGATGTCGCGGATGTTGAAGCGGCGATAGGCGGAATGCTTCATGCCGCTTTCCGTCCTGCTGGCCTGCTCCGCTTCGGCCTGATAGACCACGCAGGAAGCGACCGGCCATTCGCCTTTGGTATGACTGATGTCAAAACACTCGATGCGATGGGGAATGGACGGCAAGGCCAACGCTTCTTTGAGCGCCAACAGACGTTCCATCTGGCGTTTGCCGGTCTGGTTGCGCGCCAGAATGGCAAGACGCGCGTTTTGCCGCGCCATATCCACCCAGGCGCGATGCGTAGCAAGGCGGGCGGACATGAGGGTAGTCGTCCGTCCTGCCGCTTCCAGCGCGGCGGCGCATTCCTCTTCCTCGTCCGGCATGGGAGAGAGAATCAGGCGAAGCGGCGCGGGATAGAGCGCGTAATGCTGGCTGATGAAGGCGGCAATGGCTTCTTCCGGCATGGCTTCGCCGTCCCAGGCCGGGAAGAACGGATGGTCGCCCAAGTGCCGCCCGCCCCGGATCATCGCCAGATTGACGCACAATTGCCCGTCTTCGTAGAGCGCGATAATCACGTCGGCGTCTTCGCCCTTGCCGCTTTCCATGAACTGTTGTTCCTGCACCTGCCGCAACGATTGCAACTGGTCGCGGTAGAGCGCCGCCTGTTCAAAGGCCAGGCGGGAAGCTGCCGTTTCCATTTTTTCTTCCAGTCGCGCCATGACTTCGTGCTGCCGCCCGGTCAGGAACCAGATGGCATGACGCGCGTCCTGCGCGTATTCTTCTGGCGTTATCAGGTTGGGGACGCATGGCCCGGAACAACGCCGAATCTGGTAGAGCAGACAGGGACGGGAACGGTGCGCGAACACGGAATTTTCGCAGGTACGCAGACGAAACATTTTTTGCAGGAGATGGATGCTTTCGCGCACGGCTTTGGCAGAGGGGAAAGGGCCGAAGAAATCCGCCTTTTTTCCCGGCGCGCCCCGAAAGAAGGCCAGACGCGGAAAATCGTCCCGGCTCATGCAGATGTAGGGATAGGATTTGTCGTCCCGAAACAGGATGTTGAAGCGCGGGGAGAGGCGTTTGATGAGATTGTTTTCCAGCAGCAGGGCTTCCGCTTCGGAGCGCGTCACGGTTGTTTCGATCCGCGCAATCAGGCTCACCATCAGGGCGATGCGCGGACTGGGCAGCCGCCTCTGAAAATAGGAAGAAACCCGCCGCCGCAGGTTCTTGGCCTTGCCGACGTAGAGAAGCCCCTCTTTCGCGTCCAGCATCCGATAGACGCCGGGCAACTCCGGCAAGGTCGGCAGAAAGGCGCGAAAGTCGAAGGGGACGGAAGGCGGAGCAAAGGTCATTGCGTTCATTTTATGGCTATTTTATTATGTCCTGACGGGAAGGAAGTTTTATGAACCAGATTTTACATGGCAATGCCCCAACGCCCCATGCACTGCGAAGAAGCAGGAATATGGACACAGGTTTTACGCAGGGCTATCCGCAGGGCATAGGGATGATATAACGATTGATTGTTACAAAATAGTTGTTGACGGAAATATAATTTCTGAAAAGAATAAGCGCCATCTTGGGTCGCGGCAGAGCGAATTTTTTCGCGGTTGCGGCAATTTATCCAGTCTGGACAAAATTTTTTATCTGCCATTTTTTCGAGGAGTTTTCAAATGTCATCCGAAAAACCCTTAGTAATCAACGAGTTACACGCCCCCCCCCCCCCCCCCCCCCCGCCCCGCCCCCACGCCCCTCCCCCCCCGCTCCC
>JAISSL010000222.1 GCA_031273145.1 Zoogloeaceae bacterium
TCATCCTGCGCGAAGGCCGCCAGCGTCGCCGGAACGCGGGCAAGCGCCTCGGCAAACAGGCGGTCGTTGTCCCGGAATTCGGGCGGCAAATCCCGGAAGGTCGGCGTAATGCCCTTGTCGCGTTGCAAGGCCGCCCGAATTTCGTCGGGGGAAGTGCGGTCGGGTTCCACGAACAGCACGTCCAGCCCGATGGCGGCAACCTGATAGGAAGCGAGCGCGTCGACCAGATCGGCCATCCGGTAGCGCGGCCATTGCCATTGTCCGTAAGTGGCGAAAGAGGCTTCGTCCAGATCGACGATGACCGGCAGGCCGGAGGATTCGACGCGCTTCAAGGGCAGCATCGCGTCGTAGAGTTTCAGGTCGAAGGCCGTGACGGCAGGCAGGTGTGCCTCGTAAACGAGACAAAGCGCCAGCGTCAGAAATCCGCCGAGCGCCATCGTCGTCAGGGCGGCATGATGCTGCCGCCAGCGTTCGCGGAAAAAGCGAAGCGTCAAGAGGGAGGGCAAGGACAGAACATTCATGGCAAGCCTTTACGGATGCCGGATTCTAACCGATTCATCCCGTCGCGGCATTGAGCCTGTCAGGTTTATGGGGCAACCGCATGAAGATTTGTTTCATGGCGAGCGCATCCACCTTTTTCACCGTGCCGCCGTGATAGTTTGACAAGAATTTCCGTCAGAACTTGACGTGTCACTATCTTGATGGCAAAATTTGTGTGAGCGGGGTTGCACATTTCTGCGATCACTTTTTCTCGGCCTTACTGTTCACGGTCTCGTATATAGGACAAAATATGACAATTGACGAAAATGAATTCAAGCTGCTGCTTGAAGTTAGCAAATCCATGATGACTGAGCCTGATGGTATATACTGCGCCGCTCTCCTGCTTGCTTGGTGGAAGCCGACTCAGACTCCGTATGATACCTCATCCCTTTTCGCAAAAAATCTAAGCCCGAAGATCAAGAGCATTTTGGAAAAATTCCTCTCGCATACAGCAAGAGGACAAAATTTCCCGGATGGGTACGAAGACGACATGCTGGAAATCGAAGCGTTGAAGGAACGTTTTTTATCACGCTACGCCGCAATGTATTAAAACACGGTTCGTTCACTCCGCCTGCTCCGGCTGGTTCGGGAAACGGGCGTAAATCTTGGGCAGGATGTCGCGGATTTCTTCCAGGCAGCAAACGAGTTCCGGGTCAAAATGCGCGCCGGATTCCTGATGGATGAAGTTCATCGCGTCATCGAAACTCCAGGGCTTTTTATAGCAGCGCGGCGACACCAGGGCATCGAACACATCGGCCACAGCCGTCAGCCGGGCCGCCAGCGGAATCTCCTCGCCCTTCAGGGAGAGGCCGAGCTCAATGTCGGAATAGCCCTTACCATCCCATTACAGGTGGTGGTGCAGGGCAATGTCGCGGGCAAGCAGGCTTATCTCGCTCTGGTCGTCGTCCAGGATGGAAGCGCCCAGTGCCGTATGACTTCGCATGATACTGAGTTCTTCCAGATCGAGCCGCCCCGGTTTTTTCAGGATGGCGTCACTGATGCCGACCTTGCCGATGTCGTGCAGCATGGCGGCCATGCGGATGCAATCCTTGTGGTAGCGGAGTGCATCGGTAGCGACATTGCGCTGTTCAGCCCAACACTGGTAGAGTTCCGCGGTAATCGCGCCGACCCGTTCCACATGCGGTCCCGTTTCGTAAGGATCGTGCACGGCCGCCATGCGTAAGATGTTATAGACGTTCTGGCGTTGCAGCAGGCTCTGCGTGATGATGTTGCCGGCTTCGCGGGCGAGCAGCCGCGCGTTGTAGACCATCTGCGCGGAAAACGGGCACGGCGTTTTGGTGTAGGGATCAAGACTGTTGATGAGCTGCATGACGCCAGAAACCCGGCCTTCCGGGTCGAAGAACGGCAGCGCGAGCATGGAGTGAGTCTGGTAGCCCGTGCGCTGGTCGAAACTGTCGTTGAAGCGGTAGGGCGCGCCGGGAGGCAGGTGATGGATGTCGTTCAGAAGCAGTGTTTCCCCGGAACAGGCCACGTACCCGGCAATGGAATCCGGCGAAATGGGAAGTCGCACGGCGTCGTAGGCGAATTTATAGGCCGCGCTGGTGGAAAACAGGCTGTCGTTGTGCGTATAGGCAAATACCAGCTCATCGCCTTCCACCAGAAAGATCGTCCCGGCATCCGTGGAGGTGATTTCCCGCGCTTTGGTGAGAATGCGGTCGAGGATGGTCATCTTGTCGTGGTAACGGGTCAACTCGTCCATGAAGTTGAAAATCCAGTCGCTTTCCAGGGCATGAGCGGGGATCGTGCCTTGTGGCGTGATACGCAGATTTTCCTGCGCCACATGCACGCGCAGGGAACCGGGGCTTTCTTCCATCTGCCGAGCCAGTGCATCCAGCTCTACATCCTTGCGATTGATATCATGGTGGGTCAGGACGAGTTGCCGGACGTTGGCAGCCTGGGCAATGTCGAGCCAGTCCTCCCAACAGGAGTGTCCCCAGCCGGGACGGTAGTCCTGCCGGTTGTAGGTCGCGTCGACGATGGCGATGTCCGCATTTTCGATGATGCTTTTCGCCAGGGCGCTACTCTCAACTGCGCTGCTGATTTCATGGTCGCCGCTGTAGGCAAGGAGAACCCCATCGGCCTTGACGCGATAGGCAAGGCCGCCGCCGGGATGCGAGACGGCTCGCGTCTCAATGCGGATCGGCGCGGTTTCCGAACCGAGCGTACAGGTATCACCCGCCGACAGGGTGTGACGAATCACGCGCCCCGCCAGATTGTTGAAAAGGACGGGAAAGACATTGCTGTTGAAGAAACTGTCCAGAAGGTGCGAAAAGCATTCCGGGAAATAGAGGTGCGTCGTCCAGTGTTCCTTGTGCAAGGGCTTGAAAAACCACAGTCCCGCAATGTGGTCAATGTGGCCGTGGGTAATGAAAAGGTGACACTCGCCCGCTTCGGGCAACTGCTCGCCAGCGGCGATCAGGCCGGTTCCGGCATCGAAAAACAGGCGCTCTCCCGCCTGCGTATTGACTTCGATACAGGCGGTATTGCCGCCATAAAAACTGACT
>JAISSL010000225.1 GCA_031273145.1 Zoogloeaceae bacterium
TGCCGCAAGAAAAAACATCGTCATCCCGTAGCGGCTATCTGAAAAATCAAGTGGCAGGGTAAAATTGCGTCTTTGTTGATTCGTCTTTTTTTCATCATGCCTTCTAACCTGTCTTCTCCCCGGCTCATCACCATTGCTTCCCGCGAATCCCGGCTTGCCATGTGGCAGGCCAGACATGTGCAGGCTCGCCTGATGGCGCTGCATCCGGGCACCAAAGTCGAAATTCTCGGCATGACGACGGAAGGCGACCGGATTCTGGATCGTCCCCTGACGGAAATCGGCGGCAAGGGACTGTTCATCAAGGAACTGGAATACGCCATGCTGGAAGGACTGGCCGACCTTGCGGTGCACTCGATGAAAGACATGCCGATGGAAATGCCGGAAGGCTTCTCGCTTGCCGCCATCTCCGCGCGCGAGGCGCCGTTCGATGCCTTTTTGTCGCCCCGTTACGATTCGCTCGCCAAGCTGCCCGCCGGATCGGTAGTCGGCACCTCCAGCCTGCGCCGGGAAGCCATCCTGCGCCGCCGTTATCCGCATCTCACGGTCAAGAGCCTGCGCGGCAATCTGGATACGCGCCTGAAAAAGCTGGATGAAGGGCAGTACGACGCCATCATCCTGGCCGCCGCCGGGTTGATTCGGTTGGGACTCTCCGAACGCATCCGTGCCCTGCTGCCGCCGGAAATCTCCCTGCCCGCGCCCGGTCAGGGCGCGTTGGGCATTGAAACCCGCGCCAGTCGTCCCGAAGTAGCCGCCTGGGTCGCCGCCCTGCATGACGAGGCTGATGCGCGTCGCGTCCGGGCGGAACGCGCCTTTTCCCGCGCCCTGGGCGGTTCCTGCCAATTGCCGCTCGGCGCTTATGCCGCCCTCGAAAACAATGAATTGACGCTTTCCGGCTTTGTCGCCAGCGTAAACGGAGAAGCCTTCGTGGAAGACAAAATCAGCGGCAAGCCGGAAGAATGCGAGGCGTTGGGAGAACGCCTTGCGGCAAAGCTCAGAAAAAAAGGCGCCGACGCCATTCTGGCGCAACTGACGGAAGAACCCGAAACATGACGCCTCCTCTTCCCCTCGCGGGAAAAACCATCGTCGTGACCCGTCCCCGCGCGCAGGCGGATGCGCTTGCGGATGGCATTCGGCAGGCGGGCGGCAAAGCCTACGTTTTCCCGCTGCTGGAAATTCTGCCCTGCCCGGATTTAATCCCGCTGCGAAAAGCCGCCAACCACCTTGCGAACGTATCTTTTGCGATTTTCATCAGCGCCAACGCGGTTCGCTATGCCATCCCCGCGATACGGGACATCTGGCCGGAACAACTGGTGGCGGTAGCGCCGGGCGCGGGTACGGCAAAGGCTCTGGCGGACGCGGGGATTACCCGGTGCATCATGCCGAAAGAACGCTTCGACTCCGAAGGCTTGCTGGCGCTGCCGGAATTCGCCGCAGATAAAGTCGCCGGACGGGAAATTATCATCTTCAAAGGCGAAGGCGGGCGCGAATTGCTCGCCGATACCTTGAAAGAGCGCGGCGCAAAGGTCTTTTCCGCCCCCGTCTATCGGCGCAACGCTACCCAGGAAGGACAGGAAGAATTTTTCACCCGGCTTGCCGCCCGTCAGTTCAACGCCATGACGCTTTCCAGCAGCGAAGCCCTGCGCCATTTGCTCGAACAGGCGGCCGTCCGTCCGAATATTTTGCACTTTCTGCACGCGCTCCCGCTGTTTACCACGCATCCGCGTATCGTCGAGCAAGCCGAAACCGCAGGGTTTACCCGCGTCATTTGTACCGATACAGATGATACTGGTCTGCTTACCGGACTGTGCGCTTATAATTGGCAATCATGAATACCGAACAACCCCCTTTTTCCATGCCCGCCTTGCCAGCCCTGCCGCTGCCGCGTCAGGGCAAGCGGCATCCCTTCTGGCGCAACCACTGGTTCTGGCTTGCCCTGATTCTCTTCGCGTGCGTTTTCTGGCAGTGGCGCGAATCCCGTTCCCTGATTCAGGAAACGCGGCAGGAAACCGCTCAACGGCTGGCGGAAAGCGAACGCGCCCAGCGGGAAAACCAGACCAGAATTGACAAGGGACTTCAAGAAGTTGCCGAAATCAAACGCGGACAGGCAACGCTGGATACCCGGTTGGGCGAAATGGAAGAACGGTCTGCCGCACTGCATGGTCTTTATCAGGAAGCCACCTTGAGCCACGACGAGGCGCTCCTCACCGAAATTGAGCAGCACATTCAGGCGGCGCAACAGCGGCTCCAACTGACGGGTAATGTGGAAGCCGCGATTCTGGCGCTGCAAGCGGCGGATCATCGTCTGCAAAACAAGGCGGCGCGTTTTCTGCCGCTGCGCCGCGCCTTGACCAACGATCTGGGCAGACTGCGCGCCACGCCTTTTGTCGACATCGCGGGAATGAGCCTGAAGCTGGAAAGCGTGATTACCGAAATTGACCGGATGCCGCTCATTCTGGACATCGTGCCGGAAAAGGCGGCGCAAAAACCTGTCGCCAAAGAGGCGGAAGTGACCGATTCCGACGAAAATCCCGCCCGTTGGCAGGATAAATGGCGCGGGATGCTGGCGGATGTCTGGCAGGAATTCCGGGGTCTGGTGCGGATTCAACGCCTGGATCGGCAACTGCCGGAACTCGTGTCCCCAGAACAGGGTTTCATTCTGCGGGAAAATTTGAAGCTGCGCTTGTTGAACGCCCGTCTGGCGCTGCTCATGCGCGATTCCTGGACGTACAAGAACGAACTGGTGGCGGCTGAAAAACGGCTGGCGCATTATTTCAATCCCGATGCCAAGACAACCCAGGCGGCGCGCGCCACGCTCTCCCAGTTAGCCGGAGTGGACATCAACGTCACCATGCCCACCTTGAACGAAAGCGCCGCCGCCGCGCGGCAGCTCAGACACAACCGGGAAGCCCGTTAGACCATGCGCGCCCTGTTCTGGTTGCTGACCCTTTTTACCCTTGCCGTTGTCGCGGCTCTGCTGGCGTACAACGACGGCTTTGTCCTGTTCATCCTGCCTTCCTGGCGGATAGAAGCCTCCCTTAATTTCTTCATCCTGCTCTGCCTGAC
>JAISSL010000227.1 GCA_031273145.1 Zoogloeaceae bacterium
ACAGATTGCCCAGGGCGTCCCCCGCATAGGCTACTCCCGCAAGGCCATTGCCGCTCAGGTTGAAGAGCAGGGGCGTACTCAAGCCATTGGGATTCTGCGCGTCCCCTTCCCCGGTATCCAGGGCGTAGAACTTCGGCGTGCCTGTCCTTGCCAGCTCGACGACGAAGAGCACCGCCCGATGGTTCTTGCTGTTGTAACCGTTCCCGAAGGTGACCGCCCAATGGTGGCTCATCCCGGCAACCGGCTGGATGACCGGCTCGCCATGCACGGGAACACCCAGATCGTCATGCGCGAATTCCCAGAGAATGTTGCGCTCCGAAAAATGTTCCGGGTCTTCCACATCCAGCGCGAAGAAGCTCTTTCCGCCCCGTCCGGTTGAGCCGACCACAACGGCGTTCCATTGCCCATCCAGCCAGATGTCGCTTGCAAAGGGCACGCCATCCACCGTATAGATGTGCTTGTTGTTGTAGGTGGGGTCGGTCAGTTGTTTCAGCCTGCCATGCACCGCCTGCGGGACGAAGGCGAAAAGTTCTTCTCCGTCATTGACCCGGAAGGCGTGCAACATGCCGTCATTGCCGCCTGCATAGGCGACGCCCCGATCGCCCGCATGGAATTTTTCTATCCGCTCAATCAGGCGGGCATGGTACGCCCGGATTTGGGCGACCTTCAGGAACGAGCGGTTTTTGCCGCAAATCCTGTTCGCTACCGCGCCATCCATGCCGCACGCCCAGCCTGCCCAGCCGAAGTCAAAGTGACCGACGTAGCTTCTGCCCTGTCCGGCAATGCCCAGTTGATAGGGCGTGGAGTGGATGCTGTCCGCCAGATAGTTTTTGCCGCGCGACCCGGTGCGGTCGCGGAACCCGTTGTAGGCAACCCCGGCAAAGGCAATGCCGCTATCCTCATAGCGCGAATCGCCGCGCAGATAGTCAATCAGCAGGTCGACGCTGTAGTCTGCCGTACCGCCGTTTTTTTGCGTCAGAACGCAAGGCTTGCTGATGTCGCCGCGCGGAAAGGGGCAGGCATCCAGTTGGCCGGAAGGATCATTCCGGTCAAGCCCAACGTCTATCGCGGCCTTGACGGCGGCAGAAAGGCGACCGTCGAATGGAACGCCCTGTTTGCCATCCCAGGTGAAGATTTTGCGATTCGCAAACCCGCGCGCGCTGATTCTGGTTCGCAGCTTCTCCGCAGCCGACCAGAGTTCGCCCTGAATCAGCTCGCCCACGTCGCTGCACAGGCCGTCTTTCTTCTTTTTCTGGGTACACCATTCCATTTCGTAGCCCTGCACGTCGCCCGTCCACGGCCCGTCTATGTTGTAGAAGGTTCTGACGCTGGCCTGGGTGACTTCCCCCGGTGGGGTGAGAAAGCCCGTGCTGTAGCTCAAATCGCCCGCGATCTCGCCTAAAAGCTGCGAGAGCTTGGCGACAAATTCGCCGGGGTCCTGCGCCGCAGCCGTGCCGCCGCGCCCGTTCAGCCCCGCGTGCAGCAGGTCGTCAATTTTTTCGTAGTTGGTATCCACGTTGGTAGGATATGCCCAGAAGATGTTTTTGTTCCTGACCCGCTCCGGCTCTTTCAGAAAGTCGTTCACTTCCTTGTCGGACATCCGCCCCAGAACGCCCAGGCCAATGGTGAAGGTCTGCATGTGCTGCCAGAAGGCGTTATCCTTTTTGGTGCCCGCTACCCGATTGGGAATGTCGGGTTGCAAATCCGTCTGCCAGTAGTAGGCCGCCGCATCCGCCAGGGTGTTGGCATCGTTGTAATTTCCCCTGCCGCCGAAGCGAGTCTGGTTCTCGCCGCAAAAAGGCCCCTGCGGGACGCCCGCGCTGTATTGCGCCTGATTGAAGAAGGCATAGTGGGGATTGTCCTGGGTCGTGCGGATGAGCCGGTCATTCGCGTCCCGATGCTCAACCACAGGCTGTTCGCGACAACTGGCGCGTCCAACCGGGGGAGAAGGGTTGCCGCCGTTGTCGTAGCCGTCTGTCATCAGGATGGTGAAGGCTCTGCGACAGGCGTAGGGCTTGCCGTCATTCGAGAAGTTCTTGCCTGGGGCATTGTTACCGCTTCTCGGCAACGGCGGATATTCCGTCCAGGGCTGATCCGTCATGTAATACCGTCCGGCATGACCCAGGGCTACCCGCAAAGGCGTAACGCCCGGATAATTCAGCTTGCCCAGCCAGTCGTAAAAATCCTTCACGAAAGTCTTGCCCGCATAAGGATGCGGAAGAGTGCTATCCGGGATCAGCGCATTGGTTGGAAAATCCCGAAAGGGCAGCACGCCTGAGCCGGATGCGGATGAGGTTCCCCGCCCCAGACCGCCCGTGGCGCTGATTTTGTTGATGGTGTCGTAACCTAAGCGGACATACCTGCCGTTCATGGTTCTGCCGGGCTGGGTGGTATCGTGCTTGTCCACCAGTTGCGCGAAGGCCAGCGAAGCGCCCGATTGGGATGCCATAGCGCGGGTGCGGTAATAGGCAAACCAGTTGGCGAAGTTTTCGATTTCTTCCCGCGCCGTTCTTCGGCGCGGCGCAGGCTCGATCATGATTTCCCCGTCCGCCGTTACGAACTTGCTGACCAGGTGCGCCCGCGACTGCTCAGGGCCGTTCAGCCCGGAACATACCCCGTCGCTTCCGTAACAGTGATTGGCAAAGTACGCCTCATCATTGCCCGCAAAACTGAAATGGGAGACTGGCGCATCCAGATCGTCGTATTGGTCGAACTTGCCATCGCCGTTGGTGTCGCCAATCCGGTGTCGTCCGGCATAACAGGTGACGGAACTCAAACGACCATTGCTCGCGCTGTTGGTAATGGGCTGCCAGACGGGCAAATTCCCGGAAATATTGGTACTGCCCGAAGGGATGGTGGTCGGCAGGTTGGTGGTAAAACGGGATGTTCTGTCACACCACTGCCGTCCGGCGGGCAGCCCCATTCGCCGGGGGCTTTGATCGTGCGCGCTGATGCCTTCCCAATCCGCGTACCAACTGTCATAGCGGCCATAGTTCTGGTGCGTGCCGGGAATATCCACGTCCCAAATCCGATAGCTGATGACGCACTGGGCGTGGGGAATGCCCTTGACCGTACCGTTGAATTTGGAGAGATAGGGGTTCGAGCTGTTGAACGTAATCTTATTGCCCAGTCGCTCATGATACGCGGCGGATTCCGTCGAGCTATCGAACAGGGTAGGGCAGGCGCGATTTTCTACCGCCTCCCGGTTCTGGTTAGCCGTTCTGTTGCCCCATACCACCGGCTTTGTGCGATTGTCGCCAGACTTCAGGAACCACGCGCCATCTTCTTCCTTGCGAAACGCCCAGTATTCGTAGTTGTGGAGATCGGCTTCCACCAGCTTTGCCGGGTCGAACTCCGGGTTGTCCCGCATGGAATTGTAGCCCGGCACATAATCGTAATAGATTGCGGTAGCGTAGCCACTCTCGCTGCCTTCATTCGTACCGGCCAGATTGTTGAAGGTGAAAGTGCCGGTACTGCTCCAGGCGTTGTTTCTGGCCGTAAAGCGCGACTTTTCCGGCTCGATGCTGACCAGGCCGCTCCCCATGCTGACCAGCCTGCCGTTTTCGTATTTGTAGGGCGGCTGATAGGTGATGTCCGGGTTGTAATACTGCTTGTTGTAGGAAGGCGACCTGCGGAGAGTTCCGTTGTATCGCTCTTCCGGCATGTGAGCGTCGCCCATTGAAAGGGAATCGTCATGCAGATAGACCACATTCGGCTCGACCTGCCGGTCGACGACCAGCGGCTGCTGGGCAATGTCGAATTCGGCAAGCGCAATCCCGGAAAACAGGATGCCAGACAGCCAGAAAAATACCTTACGCGGGAAGGACACGCGAATAAAAGAACGGGGGTTCATAATTTTTTCCTTTACGCCACACGGAAGAACCGCAGACGCTTCTTATTTTTGGTGGATTTGACCGACGCGCCGAGAAGATTATGGGTGTTTCTCTATTCACAATCGGTTCAGCCGGATTCTAGGTACGCTTGAAACTTCTTTTGCCCAGAAAGCGACATATGGTCATATTGAGTGGATAAGTGGACATAAAAAGTTGATATATGGGTTACAATATTTCTGAATTTAATGTATGCAAATCCATATGCCCATCTCACATGCGCGGGGAACCACGGCGGGGAACCCTGTCTTTCTGCCGTTATTGCCCCCTCATTTCAGGCCATTCGCGCCTGTTACGCTCTTTCTTGCGAATTGCGCGGTTAGCACGTATAATCCGGCGCTCGTCGGGGCGTGGCGCAGTCTGGTAGCGCACTTGCATGGGGTGCAAGGGGTCGCGAGTTCGAATCCCGCCGCCCCGACCAAAGAACCCACAAAAAAACGGGGCTTCATGAGAAGCCCCGTTTTGCTTTGTCCCGCCCTCTTTACACGCGGCAGAGGAGGAACGCCTGAGTTACTTAATCAGGCGCAACGCGATTGGATAGCGATAATCCTTGCCGTTGCTGGCCGCAATCCCGGCGATGATGCAGAAAACGAGGTTCGCGATGCCCACAACCAAAAACAGAAGAGGGCCTATAAAAATCATTATCAGACCCAGGACGGGGATCATGCCTACAATGGCTGATGCAATGCCTACAACCACAAAAACCAAAAAAATGGTGATCTGGAAATTCAGGGCTTCCCTGGACTGGTCAATCACAAAGGGCTTTTCCGGCTTGTCCTTGTTGATGAGCCAGATAATCAGACAGCCGATGAACGCGGTCAGGATGCCGAGCAGATGCGCCAACATGGCAATGTTCCGCTCATCTGTGGAAGTGTTTTCACTCATGGAAATTCTCCGAGGTTAAGGTTAAGGTGCGGGGCACATTATACCCACTTGGCAAACCAGCACATGAATTTGCGTCGCCTTGCCGCCAAATCTGTGCAACCTGTCTGAATCTGGGCAAAGAATCTCATATTGGTAATGAACGCAGATGTAAAAACGGGTTGACAATTCCCCTTGATGTTATGAAATAATTTCTATACCATAGCAACATGACCAGCAAACACCGCATTCGCCAGAAATACCGTATAGAACTGCGCGAACATGACCACGGTGCCGCGCATGTGCACCTGACCGGCGGCGGCATTGATGTCCTGATATGGCTGGAAACTCTGGAGGCGGAAGGCGCATGTCCGCTGAACGTAAAAACCGATGCGCTCGCATGGATTGCGGCGCATCGTGATGAATTGATGGAGGACTGGAAAAAATGGCACGCATGACCCGTCCGCGCTTGAAGCGCGTCAAGGCGCTCGACGATTTCAGGCTGGAAATGGAATTCATTGATAGCCGTATCCGTGAAGTGGACTTCAAACCGCTCATCAAGGCATCGCCCGGATTGAAACCGCTTGCCAACCAGGCGGCCTTTTCGCAGGTCTCTATCGGAGAAGATATGGGATGGACCGCAGAATGGCCGGAACTCGACATCCAGATTGGCGCAGATACGCTTTTGCTGGATGCCGAAGCGCAGAACGCCCCAGACGAAAATACCCGCATTTTTCTGGAATGGCGGGCAAAAAACGGTCTTTCGCTCTCGGATGCCGCCCGCGCCCTGGGCATGACGCCACGCACCATGAGCGCCTATGGCACGGGCGGTCGGCCTGTGCCGCGCTATATCGCGCTCGCCTGTATCGGGTGGGAAACCAAGTGCCATCGTCGCGTGCCGCACAAGGCCGCACATTCAGAACATGCCCGCGCATAAAACCATGAAACCTATGGAAAAATATTTGACATCCCAGCCCCGTAAATGGCTGGATACCAGAGCGGTCGCGTGAGAACGGCTCATTTTGGCAACCGGGTCATGCGGGTTTTTTTCCTGCTCTCTTTGGCCCTTTTTTTCGCGCCCTCTGCTGCCGCGCTGGATTTGCTGGGCGCGTACCATCGGGCGCAAAATTACGATGCCCAATTCGTCGCCGCCCGAAGAACGCTGGAAGCAGAGCGGGAACGCCTGCCGCAGGCGCGTTCTGCCCTCTTTCCTGCCCTTTCGGCCTCCGGCCAAACCACGCTCAACGACAACCAGACCCGCACCAACTCGCTCACACGGGACGCCCGCTACAACAGCAACAGCTATGGCTTAACCCTCACCCAACCGCTGTTCAACCGGGGAAATTTCGTCGCCTACGAACAGGGACAACTAACCTCACTGATGGCGGAAGCGCGTTTCATGGAAGCCCAGCAAAACCTGATTCTGCGGGTTGCGGAAGCCTATCTTGCCGTGCTCGATGCCCAATCTACCCTGGAAGCGGCGCAATCGCAAAAGGAAGCCATCGCGCAACAGTTAAAACAGGCACAACAGTATTTTCAGGCGGGCATGGCGACCATCATTGATACGACCGAAGCGGAATCCCGGCACGATCTGGCGCTGGCGCAGGAAATCGCGGGCAGCAATGAACTGGAAATTCGCCGCGAGGCGCTCTACGTCCTGATTGGCGAAACGGCGGAAACCCTGGCGCGATTGAAAGGCGATCCGCCGCAGAACCTGCCCAATCCGCAATCCGTAGCGCCCTGGGTCGAAGCCGCGCAAAAAGGGAACCTTGCGGTGCAGGTTGCCGAATACGAGGCCGATATTGCGGAGCGGGAGATTGCGCGCGCCAACGCTGGTCATTATCCGACCCTCGACATTGTGGCCAACGTCGGCAGAAGCCGCAGCCAGGATAACAGTGGCGAGCGCCCCACCTATGACACCAGCAGCA
>JAISSL010000274.1 GCA_031273145.1 Zoogloeaceae bacterium
GATGCTGGTGAGCGACTTTTTCCAGGGGGTGATTCATGTGGATGCCACGCATGGCGCGTTGCAGGCCTTCCAGGAGGAATTTAACGGGTCGCTGGCGATGGGATTGCACGCTTTCACGACAGCGCCTTTCTGGCTTGCCGTTGTGGGCGTATGTCTTGCCTGGTACGGCTACCTGATAAACCCGGCCTTGCCCGCTTTTCTGCAAGCGCGGTTTGCCGCAATCTACACGCTGCTTGCCAACAAATACTACTTCGACCGGATTTACGAAGCCCTGTTTGCGGGCGGGGCGCGGTATCTGGGGAGAAATTTCTGGCAGATAGGCGACATCCGGTTGATTGACGGCGTGGTCGTTCACGGCGCGGCGCGGCTGGTGGCTCTTTCCTCGGCCTGTCTGCGGCTGTCCCAGACCGGCTACGTCTATCATTACGCATTCGTGATGATTGTCGGGCTGGCCTGTCTGCTGGCTCTGTGGCTCTATTTCTGACAGGCAAAAGCATATGGCTTCTTACCCCTTGCTCTCTCTGGCGATCTGGATTCCCATCCTGACTGGCCTTCTCGTCCTGGCGACTGGCGCGCTTTGCAAATCCTGGCAGCCGCGCGGCTTGGCTCTGTTCGGCGCTTTGCTCGCTTTTGCCGTGACCCTGCCGCTTTATATCGGTTTTGATGTCACCAGTGCCGCGATGCAGTTTGAGGAATTCGTGCCCTGGATTCAGCGTTTCAACGTGGCCTACCGGCTGGGCGTGGATGGCATTTCCGTGTGGTTCATCATCCTGAACAGCCTGATTACCATGCTGGTCGTGCTGGCCGGCTGGAAAATCGAACGGCAGGCAGCGCAATACCATGCTGCCTTCCTGATTATGTCCGGTCTGATGAACGGGATTTTCTCGGCGCTGGATGGCGTCCTGTTCTACGTGTTCTTTGAAGCCTCGCTGGTTCCGCTATACCTCATCATCGGTATCTGGGGCGGACCGAACCGGGTTTATGCGGCGATCAAGTTTTTCCTCTATACCCTGTTGGGATCGCTTCTGTTTCTGGTGGCCTTGCTTTATCTGTTCATCCAGTCTGGAGGCTCGTTCGACCTTCTGTCCTGGCGCGCCCTGCCGCTTTCACTTACGGAACAAAGCTGGATTTTCTTTGCCTTCCTGCTCTCCTTTGCGGTAAAGGTGCCGATGTTCCCGGTTCATACCTGGCTGCCCGACGCGCACGTTGAAGCGCCGACCGGCGGTTCCGTGATACTGGCGGCGATTGCCCTGAAACTGGGCGCGTATGGATTTTTGAGATTTTCCCTGCCGATTACGCCGGATGCCTCGGTGGCATTTTCCGGTCTGATGATTGCGTTGTCACTCATTGCCGTCGTCTATATCGGGCTGGTGGCTCTGGCGCAGACGGACATGAAAAAGCTGGTTGCCTATTCTTCCATCGCGCACATGGGTTTTGTGACCCTGGGCTTTTTCCTCTTTTTGGAGATGTCCGTGGAAGGGGCGCTGGTGCAGATGATTTCGCACGGGTTTGTTTCTGCCGCGATGTTCCTGTGCATCGGCGTGATGTATGACCGGATGCACTCGCGCCAGATTGCCGATTACGGCGGCGTGGTCAATACCATGCCGAAATTTGCGGTGCTGTTCATGCTGTTTTCGATGGCGAACGCGGGTTTGCCGGGCACTTCCGGCTTCGTTGGCGAATTCAAGGTCATTCTTGCCGCCATGCAATCCAATTTCTGGATAGCCGTTGCCGCCGCCAGCACGCTGATATTCAGCGCGTCCTATACGCTCTGGATGTACAAGCGGGTCATTTTCGGCGCAGTCGCAAACGAGCGGGTACAGGCGCTTTGCGATATTTCGCGGCGCGAATTCCTCATTCTGACCCTCCTTGCGCTTTGCGTACTGGGAATGGGTGTTTATCCAATGCCTTTCGTGGAGGTCATGCATGTCTCGGTACAAGAGCTGCTCGCGCATGTCGCCCTTGGCAAACTTTAATGAACGGGTGAGCTGATATGTCCGCGTATTTTGTCCTTCCCGATTTTCTTCCCGCCCTGCCGGAAATCTTCCTGCTCGGCATGGCGCTCGTGGTGC
Organism: Zoogloeaceae bacterium; assembly: GCA_031273145.1. Classification (GTDB taxonomy): domain Bacteria; phylum Pseudomonadota; class Gammaproteobacteria; order Burkholderiales; family Rhodocyclaceae; genus Azovibrio. The sequence continues at coordinate 2,073 of JAISSL010000274.1, forward strand.
TGCTCATCAGTATTGGGCAAAAACCCATCCATCGAACGCTGGCCTTTTATCTCACCCAATTGACGCTTTTGTTTGTATTCGTGCTTGTCGTCGGCGGTAGTCGCACGGAAGCGGTTTACACCTTTGCCAATATGTTTGTGCGCGATTTGTTCGCGGATTTTCTGAAGGCGATGGTTTGCTTCTCGGTGATGATGACCCTTGCCTACTCAAGGCGCTACCTTGCCGAACGCACGGCCATTCCGGTTGGCGAATATTGCGCGCTCTCGCTGTTTGCCACCCTGGGGATGATGGCGATGATTTCCGCCAATCATTTTCTGCCGCTCTATCTGGGGCTGGAAATTCTCTCCCTGTCGCTCTATGCCTTGACGGCCTTGAACCGCAGCAATGCTGCCGCGAGCGAAGCGGCGATGAAATATTTTGTTCTGGGCGCGTTGGCTTCCGGCTTTTTGCTCTACGGAATGTCGCTGATTTACGGCATGACCGGCTCGCTGAACATTTCTGAAATCGCCATCCTGGTGGAATATTGGAAGCAGAATTCGGAAGTGATGGACAGTCTCCCGCTGGTATTCGGGCTGGTGTTTATCGTTGCGGGATTGGGGTTCAAAATGGGCGCGGTGCCGTTTCATATGTGGCTGCCCGACGTTTATCATGGCGCGCCTACTGCCGCAACCCTGTTCATTGCCGCCGCGCCCAAGCTGGCTGCCTTTGCGATGCTCGCCCGTCTGTTGCTGGGCGCACTGTTTCCCCTGCTGCCGGACTGGCAGCCGATGCTGATGCTGCTTGCCGTTCTGTCCATGGGTCTGGGGAACATCGTTGCCGTCGCGCAACACAACATCAAACGGATGCTGGCTTATTCCGCCATTTCCCACATGGGCTTTGTGCTGCTTGCCCTGTGTTCCGGCCTGGGGACGGGGGAGGATCCACTTACGACGATGCAGCTTGCTTACGGTTCCGCCCTGTTCTATCTGGTGGCCTATGTGCTTGCGACGCTGGCGATTTTCGGCCTGATCATGATGCTTTCCCGCGCCGGGTTTGAATCCGACCGGCTGGAGGATTTCAAGGGTCTGAACCAGAGAAGTCCCTGGCTTGCCGCGCTGATGATGCTCCTCATGCTCTCTCTGGCGGGCATTCCCATTCTGGTGGGCTTTTTTGCCAAGTTTGCCGTTCTTACCGCCGTGGTGCTGGTGGGGCATTACTGGCTGGCGGTGTTGGCAGTGATGTTTTCCCTTATTGGCGCTTTTTATTATCTGCGGGTGGTCAAACTCATGTATTTTGACGAAGCGCCCGCCAACGCGCCGCCCATTGAGGCATCCGTTCCCATTCGCATTCTGTTTTCAGTCAACAGTCTTGCCATTTTGTTGATCGGGATATTTCCCCAGACGGTCACGGTGATTTGTACCTATGTCGCCGACTCTCTCCTCTTCCGTATTCCGCTCTTCTGATTTGTCTGGCGCGCTGACGGAAAACAGGCTGGCAGGCGAGACGGTTTATCAGGGCAAACTGCTGCAAGTGGAGCGTGACCGGGTGCGCCTGCCCGATGGCAGGGAAGGCACGCGGGAATACATTGCCCATCCGGGCGCGGCGGTCATTCTGGCGTTGACGGATACGGGCGAACTGCTTTTCGAGCGCCAGTTTCGTTATCCGTTGAAGCGCGTGTTTCTGGAACTGCCCGCCGGGAAAATGGACGCGCATGAGACGCCGGAACAGACGGCTCGCCGCGAACTGCTTGAAGAAACCGGCTATACGGCGCGTTCCTGGCGACACCTTGGCACTATTCATCCGGCGATTGGTTATTCGGATGAACGTATCGAAGTCTTTTTCGCGCAAGGGGTGGAAGAGAAGGCGGGGCAACAGCTTGACGCCGGGGAATTTCTGGAAGTATTTTGTTTGCCGATAGCCGCAGCGCGGGAAAAAGTTCTGGCGGGCGAGATTACCGACGCAAAAACCCTTGCGGCGCTCTACATGGCCGAACTACAACGCCTGTTTTGAGACATTGGGAAAAGCGGGCGGCAGCAGCACATAATTTGCCAGAGTGTATTGACAAGCGGAAGATTTTGCCTCATCATATATGACATCTTCAATCAGGATGTGTATAATGTTCTCCGTTCTCCGTTCTCCGTTCTCCGTTCTCCGTTCTCAGCCATCATTGCGGCTTGCGTGATATTGAGCGCGTGCGCTACGCAAAAACCGGGGGAAGCATTCATAAAGAAGGATGATCGCATCATAGGGTTGGAGGCGGGGAGTTGCAAGAAGGTTAAAAAGGATGGGGCTTCCCCGCAGGATGCGGAACTTGCCTGTAAGGGCGGCGGTCATCATGGTTTCAAGTCCAAGGAAAAAAAAGGGGCAGACGAAGGGACACACTACGCAGAAATTTATAGCAGAATCCAGAAAGCCTGTGGAAAAGCAGGGGGAAAGTATGAGGGAACATTCTGTATCCTTCCTACGAAGGATGGGCTTTCTGTGCAAAGAATTACTGTTTCCCAAGAAGGTCCAGGAAAACCACTCTCTAACTATATAGCTCTATCTTTACTTGAGCAGCGTCCTGCCAAGTGGACACTTGAAACTCTCCCTCCAGTTTTGAATGCTGTCGTTGCGTTACCAATAGCCATCGTTACGATACCAGTGTTCATCGTGTCAATTCCGGTATTGTTCGTGACAGCACCGATAATTGATTACACAAATCATACGGTTTACATAACCACCAGCGATGATACTGCAAGTTATCTGGCTGAACAGCAGAGGCAGCGTGAGGCACAAGCCAGACGGGAAGCTGAGGAAGCTGAGCGGCAAGCAGAGCAGGCAAGGTGGGAAGCGGACAGGCCAAGGCGGGAAGCCGAGGAACGCAGAAGGCAGGAAGCCGAGGCGCTAGCCAGACGGGAAGAAGAAGCGCGTTTAGCCAGATTCCGCAAAGGTCTGAAGACCGGGGACGACACATTTTGTGGCCCGGTTATTGAAACTCGTGATAACAACAAGATGATCAGAATCTCGGTCAGAGTCAAATTGCAAGGCTATGCGACCTCAGACGAATGGCTGAAAGCCGAAGAGGTTTATCCACCCTCATATAATTGCTGGAACCGGAATGGACGGCTTTCTCCATACTGAAGCGTTTTCGGTTCCTGTGTGAGCATGGCTCTCTACCACTCGTCATTCCAGCGTAGGCAAAAATCCAGACTTTTGGCGGGACGCAGGTTGCGTCCCCTACAAGGGATTCAATGCGAAGTGCCCATAAACTGTCCGTAGGGGCGGCAATCTGCCGCCCGCAAGACCTGCCGCCAGCAAGACTTCGCAGTCTGCAAGACCTAACGTCCCGCAAACAATTCCTGCATCCGCTTTGCTTCTTCTGGCGTATCCACTCCGGGCGGCAGGGGCTGGTCGACATCCAGAACGTGAATCCGGTACCCATGCCACAGGGCGCGGAGTTGTTCCAGCGATTCAAAGGCTTCCAGCGGCGTGCGTTCCAGCCGGGTATAGGCATGGAGAAAAGCGGCGCGATACGCATACAGGCCAATATGACGCTGCGCCGGAAAGTTGGGCGGCAAGGCATCCCGGTTTTCAAGAAAGGCATCGCGGGCGTAGGGAATGGGCGCGCGGGAAAAATAGAGGGCATTGCCATTCTTGTCGCTTGCCACCTTGACGATGTTGGGATTGAAAAAATCCGCCGCTTCGGTAAGGGGATGCGCCAGCGTTGCCATATCCGCGCCGCTCGTATGCAAGGCGTTGGCAACGGCGCGAATCATCTCCGGCGGCAGCAACGGCTCATCGCCCTGCACATTGACCGCCAGGGTCTCCGGCGACCAGTTCCGCCGCGCGGCGACTTCCGCTATGCGGTCGGTGCCGCTCGCGTGGTTTTCCGCCGTGAGCAGGGCTTCATACCCATGTTGCGCCGCCGCTTCCAGAATGGCAGGATGATCAGTGGCAATCAGGATTTCTTCCGCCCCGGATTGGGCCGCGTTTTCGGCAACGCGCACGACCATCGGCTTGCCGCCTAAATCAAGCAACGGCTTGGCGGGCAGGCGCGACGCGGCATAACGCGCAGGGATCACCACCTTGAAGGGAATCTCCCGCATCGGGCTTATCCGGCTTCTTCCGTCAGCGAACGGGCTTCATCTTCCAGCATGACGGGAATGCCGTTCTGGATGGGAAAGGCCAGCTTGCAGGGCTTGCAGATCAGTTCCTGTTCGGCCTGATGGTGTTGGAGTTCCCCTTTGCAGAGAGGACAGACGAGAATGTCAAGCAGTTTTGGGTCCATGCGATTTTCCTTCAGGATGTCTTTTCGGGGCGCTTTTTTGTGGCCTCAATCCGCGCCAGCACATGCGCGACGAATGCAGCGGGAATCTGCGCCGTGACCGGTACCACCCAAGCATGTGGGAGATTGAAATGGAGACATTTTACGCTATCTTTTTCCGTCATCAGAATGAACGCGCCATCGGAAAAAGCAAGGTCTTGTTCCGTATAGGGATGATGGTCGGGAAACGGATGCGGGAGATAGGTAAGGGCGGCTTCATCAAGCGTCGCAAAAAAACGCCCCGGATGTCCGATGCCCGCAACGGCATGAAACGTCTGGCCGCGAAAATGGGCAAGCGGGCGCTGCTCGGAAGGCTCGGCAAGGCGATAGCATTCCCCGGCTTCCAGACGCATTCCGAAATGCGGTCTTTTATGCGCTACTTTTGGCAGTTCAGGCGAGCCGTGTGTGATTAAAAAATCAACGTGGGTAAGGCGGGAGAGCGGTTCCCGCAAAGGGCCGACAGGCAGCACCCAACCATTGCCAAAGCCGCGCGCATCGAATACGGCAATTTCCACGTCACGCTGCAATCGGTAATGCTGCAAACCATCGTCGCAAAGCAGCAGGTCGGTTTCAGGATGCGCCGCCAGCAGCGCCGCCCCGGTCAATGCGCGATTCCGTCCAATCCAGACCGGCAAACCGCTTTTGCGAGCCAGCAGCAAGGGTTCGTCGCCCGTTTCAAGAGGGTCGGCATCCGGCAGCACCGGGCGGGGCGCTGAACCTTTTTGCGCGTGTCTGCCGCCATAGCCCCGGCTGACGATGCCCGGATGCCAGCCCGCATCGCGCAAGGCGCTTGCCAGCGCAAGCACTAGTGGGGTCTTGCCCGCGCCGCCTACGGTGATATTGCCGACCACCACAACCGGCACCGGCAGGCTTGTGGTACGAAGCAAACCCAGCCGGTAGCAGAGGCGGCGCAGAAAAACGAGCGTCGCAAAAAGCGCGCTCAACGGCAAAAACAAAAGAAGCGCCGGGGAAAACCGGGGCGCGTACCAACGCGCGTGTAGCCAGGCGGAAAAGCGGCGCATCGGGAGGGCTACGGCGCGGTAGGCAGGTTCTGGGTGGTAAAGGAAATGCGCGGATACCCCGCCAGTTGCGCGGCCTGCATGACATCAATGACCGTCTGGTAGGTTGCCTTGGCATCGGAATTGATGACGATTAATGGGTCGTTCCGGCCTTTTCCCGCTACTTCCAGCGCCTCGCGGATAAACCGGGGTTCCGGGGTTTTCAGTTGCGTCCCCGCTACCGTCACCTGCCCGCTGGCCGTCACATCCACCTCGATTTCATTCCTGTCCTTGGCTTCATTCTGCTCGGAATTTTCGGTCGACGGCAGATTGATTTCCAGGCTGCCAAACCGCGCGTAAGTCGTGGTCAGCATGAGAAAGATGATGACGACCAGGAGCACGTCAATCAGGGGAATCAGATTGATTTCCGGCTCTTCGCGCCCGCGTCTGCGACTCAAGTTCATAGGATGTTCTCCGATTGAATCCGTCTAGGCGCGGTCGCCCTGCAACACTTCCACCAGCCGGATGGCCTGCTGTTCCATTTCCATGATGAAACCGTCAATCTTCGCCCGGAAATGTCGCCAGAAAATCATGCTCGGAATGGCAATCAGGATACCGAAGCCGGTATTGTAGAGCGCCACGGAAATGCCATGCGCGAGCGCGAGCGGATCGGAACTGCCCGGCACCTGGGAACTGAACATCTCGATCATCCCGACTACGGTTCCGAACAGTCCCATCAAAGGCGCGATGGAAGCAATCGTCCCCAGGGTGGTCAGATACCGATCGAGCTGATGCGCCACGGCGCGTCCGGCTTCCTCAATGGATTCCTTCATGATTTCGCGGGAAGCGTTGCGGTTTCGCAACCCCGCCGCAAGCACCTGCCCAAGCGGAGAATGCCGCTCCAGCCGCGCAATCATGTTTTCTCCGACCGCATCGTGGGTCACTTCGTCCAGAACCGTTCGCAAAAGGCCATCCGGGACGATCAGGTGCGTCCGCAACTTCCAGGAACGCTCGATAATAATCGCCAGCGCAATGACCGACGCAAGCAGGAGCGGCCAGATCGGCCAGCCCGCATCCTGCAAAATCTTGAAAAGACTTAACACGCGACCTCCAAAGTATCCAAAATAGCGGGCTATTATAACGACCCTTTTTCGTTTTTCGTATCCTGCTTTCATGTCTGCGACAGATTTATCCAATTCGGCGCTCGTTACCACCAATCCCATCCTGCAATGCGGCGGCCTGCCCGATTTTTCCCGCATCCGCCCCGAACAGGCCGAACCCGCAATTTCCGCCCTGCTCATTGAGGCGCGCGCCCTGATTGAGCGTTTATCCGCCCCCGATACGCCCGCCACCTGGTCGGATTTTGTCGTGCCGCTGGCTTCTGGCCTCGACCGTCTTGCCTGGGCCTGGGGCGTTGTCGGACACCTGCATTCCGTGCAGGATGAAACGCCCTGGCGAAGCGCCTATAACGCGCTTCTGCCCGAAGTCTCCCGCTTTTACAGCGCGCTTGGGCAAAATCAGGCGTTGTTTGAAAAATACAAGGCTATTTTCGCGCGGGCGGATTTCAGGACGTTGAAAGCGGAAGAACAGCGGGTTGTAACCAACGCAATCCGCAATTTCCGCCTCTCCGGCGCGGAACTGCCGGATGCGGACAAGCCGCGTTTCATGGCAATTCAGGAAGAACTCTCCAGTCTGGCGGCGAAGTTTTCGGAAAACCTGCTGGACGCCACCAATGCGTTTACCTTGAGCCTCACAAATGAAGCAGACCTGGCCGGATTGCCGCCGGAGGCTATAGCTGCTGCTCGTGACGCCGCCAGTCAGGCCGGAAAGGAAGGGTGGCAATTTGGCTTGCAAGCGCCTTCCTATCTGCCTTTCATGCAGTATGCGGAAAACCGCGCCCTGCGCGAGCGCCTGTACCGCGCCTACGCAACCCGCGCCTCGGAATTCGCCGATTCCGGGAGCCTCCCGGCCTGGAACAACGCGCCCCTGCTCGAAAACATGTTGCGTTTGCGGCAGGAAGAAGCGGCGCTTTTGGGCTACAAAAACTTTGCGGAAGTCTCCCTGGTCGACAAGATGGCGGCTTCGGTGGAAGAAGTCCTCGCGTTCCTGCATGATATGAGCGCCCGCGCAAAACCCTATGCGGAACGGGATATAGAAACCCTGCGGGACTTCGCCGCGAAGGAACTTGATATTCCCGATCTGCAACCCTGGGACATCCCCTTTGCTTCGGAAAAGCTGAAAGCGGCGCGGTATGCCTTCTCCGAACAGGAAGTGCGCCGTTATTTCAGCGAACCCAAGGTGATGGCAGGCTTGTTCCGGGTGGTTGAGCAACTGTTCGGTATCCACATTCAGGCCGATACCGCGCCGGCCTGGGATGAAGCGGTACGCTTTTATCGCCTGCAAGCGCAATCCGGGGAATGTATCGGGCATTTTTATGTGGACTTATACGCGCGTCAGAATAAGCGGGGCGGCGCATGGATGGATTCCGCCGTCAGCCGCAGCAGGACGGAACAGGGCTTGCAGACGCCGGTTGCCTATCTGGTCTGCAATTTTTCCAAACCCGTGGGCGGCAAGGCCGCAACCTTCACCCACGACGAGGCGCAAACGCTGTTCCATGAAGCCGGACACGCCTTGCATCATCTGTTGACCCGGATTGATACCGCAGGCGTTTCAGGCATTGACGGCGTGGAATGGGACGCGGTGGAACTGCCTTCTCAGTTCATGGAAAACTTTTGCTGGGAATGGGAAGTGGTGCGGGAAATGAGCGCGCATGTCGAGACCGGCGAACCCTTGCCCCGCGACCTGTTCGACAGGATGCTTGCCGCGCGGAACTTTCAGAGCGGCATGGCAATGGCGCGGCAGCTTGAATTTGCCTTGTTCGACATGCGGCTCCATGCCGATTTTCTGCCCGGAAAGGATGACCCATTCGCGCTCTGGCAGGCGGTGCGGCGGGAAGTGGCGGTTTTTCCCCTGCCCGAATGGCATCGTTTTCCCAACAGTTTTGCCCATATCTTTGGCGGCGGGTACGCGGCAGGCTATTACAGCTACGAATGGGCGGAAGTGCTCTCCGCCGATGCCTATGCCGCCTTTGAGGAAGCGGGCAATCCGCTGGATGTTGCGACCGGGACGCGCTTTCTGGCCGAAATCCTTGCGGTAGGCGGTAGCCGCCCTGCGTTGGATTCCTTTCTCGCTTTTCGCGGTAGACCGCCTTCGCCTGAGGCGCTTTTGCGCCACAAAGGGATGCAAGGTGCTATGATTGAATAATCTTGTTCAGGAGGGTAGTCATGAAATCATGTCTTTCAAGCGCGCTTGCCTGTCTTGCCCTGTGCGC
>JAISSL010000121.1 GCA_031273145.1 Zoogloeaceae bacterium
CCCGACGAAACGGGGCAGAACCAGCATGTCGGACGTTGGCAAACGATAACTTTAAGTTAAAGTTGCCCAAGGCTGACTTTTAAGAGAGTCCTCTGGCGTGACTTTAACTTAAAGCATTACTTTAAGTTCGAATTGTAACTTATTGTTTTTAAATAACTTTTGTGCCGGACTGTTGTGCATGATTTTCCAATACATAGCCTAACTGTTTGATTTTGTTCGCCATTTACGCATTCCGCACGATTTTTTCCGGCGGCAGGTATTTGAGCAGGATGTCTTGCAGGTGGGAAATGATGATCGGCTTGGAGAGAAAATCGTTCATCCCGGCTTCGATAAAACTGGCGCGCGCTTCGGTAATGGCATTGGCCGTCAGCGCCACAATGATGGAGTGTTCATGCCTTCCGCCCAGGGCGCGAATGGCGTGGGTCGCTTCCAGGCCATCTATTTCCGGCATCATGTGATCCATGAAAATAATGTCGTACTCCTTGGCTTTCGCCATTTCGATGCCCGCCCTTCCCCCATCCGCCTGCTCAACATGAATCCCGTACTGTTCCAGCAGCCCAGCCGCGACAATCAGATTGACCTGATTATCGTCCACCACCAGCACGCACACGTCACGGGTCTTGAACGCCCTGCCCCTCAGTCCTTCTTCCTGAATGATGCTCGCGTAATGCTCGTGCACGGTACGCCCATTCAGAAGGTCGGCCAGCGTCGTGATGAGAATCGGCCTTTCCAGGGATTCGTTGATACCGCTGTTGTTCTTTTCGCCATTCCAGAGCAGAACCGCCATCTTGACATAATCCGGGATAACTCCGGCTGCCCTTCCCGCCAGCGAAAGGTCCAGCAGGACATGGCTGTAATTGCCTTGTGCAAAGGTACGCATCGCTTCTTCCTCGTCCTTCAGGATGGTATGCGGCACCTTCAGGGAACTCAGCATCGCGTCCAGCGCCTCCGCGTTGCAGGCCAATGGCTCATAACAAAGGACATGGGTGATTTTTTCCGGGTCTTCAATCCGCGCGGTCGGCACGATCTCGTCCTTTTTCTCCGCGCATCCGCAGAGAACATGCCAGGAAAAGGTAGAACCCTTGCCATAGACACTCTGTACGCCAATCCGTCCGCCCATCATCTCAACCAGTTGGCGGGTAATGGCAAGGCCAAGCCCTGTCCCCGTCACATTCCGGTTCTTCTTGCTATCCAGCCGCTGAAAGTCGCCGAAGAGCTTGCCCATATCCTCTTCACGAATGCCAATCCCGGTGTCGCGTACCGAGAAGCAAAGTTTCAGCATCCTGAAACCCTGCCCAATATCCGGCGTACCGCTCGTGGGCATCTCTTCGCCCGCCTTGATTTCATCGTACCAGACCCGAAGGTTGATGCTGCCTTCCCGCGTATATTTGACCGCGTTGTTGAGGATATTCGTGAGGGTCTGCCGGATGCGGAGATCGTCGCCAATCAGGGTAAACGGAATATCTGGCGAGATGACAACCGTCAACACCACCTTGGAACTGCCGGTTCGCATCCCGACCATGGTCACGGTATCATAAATGAACGACGGAAAACCAAAGGGACGGCAGTCAATTTCCATCTTCCGCGCCTCGATTTTGGAGAAGTCCAGAATGTCGTTGATGATGCCAAGAAGCGACATGGCCGAATTGCGAACCGTCGTCGCGCGCGCAACCTGGCTTTGGTCAAGCGGGTTGGCCAGCATCAATTCGGTCATCCCGATGATGGCGTTCATCGGAGTACGGATTTCATGGCTGACCGAAGCCAGAAACTGACTTTTTGCCAGGGTCGCCCGTTCCGCTTCTTCCTTGGCTTCCATGATCGGGGTGATGTCCATCCACTCAAAACAGCGGGCAACGCTGGCTTCCGCCATAGGCGAAGAACGGAGCGCGAACCAGCGTTTTTTCCCCTGCACGGTTGCGGAAAATTCCCGTTCCACAAAGCTGTTTTGCTCCATGATTTCCTGAAACACCTTTTTCAAGTCGGCATCGGGGAAAAGGTCAAGCAAGGGTCTCGGCTGCTTGTAGAGGCGGCGGGAAATTCCCAGCCAGTTGGCAAGCGAGGCGCTGATATAGCGCGAGGCCGCCTTGTCGTTGCTGATTAGCATATAGCTGGGCGTCGTCGCCATGACGGTTTCAAAAGTCTGGCTATTGTTCTCCAGATGGGAAAGCCGCGTCTGGATGACCATGAGCGCTCCATAGAGCAGCAGGCAAAAGGCATCGAACAACAGCAGATAGGGGAGATGCTGAAGATAGTTACTCCCCTGGAAAAGATGTTTGTCATGTAGAGACTGTGTGGTCAACACAAACGTGACCATCAGCATCAGGTTGACCAGCGGCAGGAAAATCCAGAAACTTTTTTTATCGAGATAGGTAAAGTTGATGAAGGCCGCGCCTACGAGAACGAAGGCATAAATGGTGTAATTGATGCTCTCCGCCATCATGAAGGTATAGACGAGGACAAGCAGAACGGGATTCAGCCAGGATTGGGTACGAATCGGGAAGGTTTGCCGCACCGTGTGCAACAGCGTCAACGCAACCCCTCCCCAGACGAGCTGCCAGATCTCCATCTGGTAGACGGTCATGAAAACCGAATAAAACACGATAAGAAGGGTCGTAAAACGCTGCCGCGAGCGTTCAAAGACCTGCTCGTGTTTGACATCGAAGGCATAGCGTGTGGTTTTTCTCATCCTCATCTTGCGATAGCCTCCCTCTCCACGGGGTCGCTGGCAGGCAGGGTCTCCTGCGCCAGACTGGTCACGCCTTCTGGACAGACAAAATCCAGCGCGCTCGGCAGTATTTCATATTCCAGTTCCGTCCGGTAGGAAAACTCGCCATCAAGAGAAATCGCAATCAGGTCGTCCGACTGGAGTTTCATCTTCCGAAAACCGTGATGCTGAATATACTCCGGCCACTTCTGGTAGTACCCGCGCATGTAATCCGTCACGATTCTCAGGGCGCCGATTCTGGGAATCCGCCCCCAGAGATAGAGGTCGAGCATCCCATCGTCGGGACGCGCGTCTACGCCCGGACGAAACGATCTGCCGTAACAGGGCTGGTTGGCAATCAGGGCGCTTACGAAATTGCCTTGCAGGAGGGTTTTATCATCCAGCAGAATCTGGTATTTCTGCTTCATGTCGGATCGGAAGATGTGGTACAGGACTGCGTAGACGTAGCAGACATCCAGTGGAATGACCCTGTAGTTGGACAACATCTCTTCGCCCAGGCTGTTTGCCATGGCCTCTACCCCAAACATGGAAAAGGTCAGCGCGTAGCTGTCGTCGCAACGAATCAGGTCAATCTGCCGGGTTTCCGCAAAAACGAGTTCGCTCAAGGATTCAAACAGCGCCCCCGCGTTCTTCCCCAACGAGCGGACGAATGGATGATCGCCCTCGCCGCTCTTGGCATAGCAGGCAACCTGCACATTCGGCAACCCGAACGCGCCATTGACGACTTCGTAAAGAATGCCGTTCCCTCCGACCGCATAGATACGAACCAGCCCCGGCTCCTTCTGGCAATAGCGTTTGATAAATCCCACCGCGTCGCGTTGCCAGCGCGTGATGTGAATGTCGTAGGAAAGCCAGGGATAATGGGCAAAACAGCCTTCGATTTCCGCGCGAATCTCCGGCAGGCAATCAACGACTCCTTTGGCAACCGGATTGATGATGAACAGGTGTTTCATGGCTTTCTCACTCCAGACTCATTTCCTGTCCTGCCAGACGATGCGCGATTTCTTCCGCCATGAGCGTCGCGTTGTATCTGACTTCATCCGACAGGGGCGCGTCAAAACAAAGGAAGATAGCGCCCGCCAGTTCTCCTTTTGCCTTACGCAACGGAAAAGCGCAAACAGACCTGCTGGGGTCTCCGGCGCTTTTCCCCGCGTCATGATACCAGAGGATGCCCGTCCTGCCGCACTCTTGCAGCGGCATGTATAGAGCCGTCTGCCAGCGTTCCAAATCCTCGTTGTCCGCTCCGAACCCGGAAGCCGGGTCGTAATGAACGACCGTTTCCGCATGTGCGCCGTAGAGGCGCAAAGTCGCGCTTTTGGCCCGATAGACGCTCACAAAATGCGGCGCGGCACAGCGGAAAAAATCCGGCAGGTCAACAGCGGGAAAAAGCGAGCGTTCGAGAAGCAGATGAAAATCCAGTATTTCCTGTTGCCACATGACCTCGCCAATGTGCCTGCGAAGCGCCATCAGCATCTGATGGAAGGAGACCGCAATCGGCTCGAAATTATTTTCCCAATGAAGCGTCTCCTGCGCGCCTGCGGTGTCTTCCGGGTTGAATTCATCGGCGATGTGGCGCATTGCGCGGATCGGACTGGAAACGTTCTGCGCCACATGTCGCAACGAAAACAAAAGCAGCAGGGTGAAAAAGATCATCGCCCCGATCGTCAGCGCAGCCACCAGATACATGGAAGCATAAATGGAAGAAAGAGGCAGCGCGGTAACAATCCAGAGCAATTTTCCAAACGGTTCGAGACGGACAGGCTCAAAGGAAATCATGGCTTTGCCGCCAACCATGTCGAAATGCGCGTCTTTGAAAAAGACCGGCTTTCCCTCCTGTAGCGCCTGCTGAATCAGGGCTGAATTGGACAGGCCAACCTCGTCAAGCGATTTGCCAATGTTTTCAATGCTCGACGCGCCCGTCAAATGCAGGGTTTCCGTGAGCAACAGGGAAGATACATGGGTTTTTCTGTCAAGTCCTGAAAAAAGCAGGTCGAGCTTGCCAGCAACTCCAATGCAACCGATTGGAACCTCCCCGCGAAACAGGGGAATGGTTATGGCATAAAGATTTTGCAGTCCCTCGCCATTCTGGAAATCGTGCAGCATCGTGCCATCAATGTTGATGTACGGCTTCTTGCTATTCATTGCGCCCTTGTACCAAAGGGCTTCCTGCGGAAGATCAAGGGTACGCTCATCTATGCTGGGCGTGAGCAGGATTTTTTCGCCATCCTTGAAATAAGAGCGGATGAAGCGTCCGCTCGGCGCGCCCGGGCGGTTGTCGCGATTCATGGCGTCCTTGCCGTCGAAAGCGTCCGGCTCATAGACCAGCCAGGCATTGTAGATATTGTTGTTGTGAAGCATTTGCCGGATAACCTCTTCGGCCTGCCTGCGCGCGTCCGGCTTGCTCGTATCAATCCGGGAAAGGCGCGTCGCGCCAGATTCCGCAGCCAGTCGGACGTTATCCAGGGTAAATTTCAGGTGCTCCACGCTGAAACGGGTTTTGTTCACCAGCAGATGATTGGCCAGACTGGTTTTGCTCTCATAGATGGAATTGACGATGGCAAGCAGCAAAAGCCCCAGCACGACCAGAAAAGGAATCGCAATGAAAAAGAGAATCTGCCGCCAGATGGCGTTTGTGATCGGCTCGTTCATGCTGCCGCTCCCGCGCCTGCGCCTTTGCCAATGGCTAGCAGCAGTTCCTGAACCTGCGCGCCCGCCTCTTCATACTCGATGTTTCCCAGACAGGCCATAATACTGTCCAGCTTCTTGGCAACCGCCGCATCATCCAGGTCAGGCACGGCATGGGAAAACCGCATGGCGTGCCGCAGCCGTTCAATGGCCAGCGTCAAATTGTAGTCTTCCAGCGCGGCATGAACCGCTTTCAGGTCATCGGCAAGGTCTTCGATCTGGCGCGTTGCGCGGGGGGAGTCCGAATCCTTGTGCAGCATCTTCTGGAGCGTCTCGACAAACCCGGAAAGATTTTGCTCAAACTGGGGATAGGCAAGGCGGCAATTTTCCGTCTCTTCTTTCTTGGCGCTCATTTCCAACTGATACGCCGTATCCCCCAGAGAAAACGCGCCGATGGCATTGAGCGCCCCCTTGCTGCCATGCACCTTGATGGCGAAGGCATGAATATCGCCCGAAGCAAGAAATTCGCGCATATTGTCCATGGCAAGGGTCAGTTCTTTCGCGGAGAGGGTCAGCATCTCAATGTACAGCGGCACATTGTTGCCCAGCATGGAAAGCGCCTTGCCAACTTCCAGCCCCGGAATATCCCGTGCCGCATTCAGAAAATCCTGCTGTGCTTCGGCTTTCTTGTCCTTCCCGCTTTCCGGCGCATCCCTGGAACCCGATTCAGGAGATTCTTCATCCGCTGGCGTGTGCAAGAATACAGAAGGCCAATGGAGCGTTTCCTGCACTTTAGCCTGCATGGTTTGCAGGGCATTCGCTTCGGCTGGCACATCCGAAACCGGCGCGTGACGGACAAAAAACTCCGTCAGCCGGTCGACCAGAGCCGTCAGCACCATATCGTCATGCAGGATAACCTGCTGGGAATTGCCTGTTTCCAGAATGACAAAGGCTCGCAGTTGTTTTTCATCCCGAATCGGCAGGATGCAGACCGACCAGGCTTGCGGCGCGATGAACTCAAGGCCGAGCGCGCGCATCGCATAAGGGTTCAAAAGCAGATAACGCTTGCCTGCAAGCGCCTCCGCAAGAATTTCCTGCCCTTCAAACTCCGGCGCAAACGCGACCGACTGGATATGGAATTCGCCCGCCCTGCCAGAAATGACGAACAGCCGCATCTTCCCGTTCAGGGAAATGAAAAACTGCGCCGTATCCGCCTTGCAGCAGACCCGCAGCAAACGCAGGACACATTTGGATGCCTCCTCAAAACTCAAGCTGCTATGGATGGCATGTTTGATGGCCAGATAATTCTCCAGCCTGATTTTGACGCGATGGAGGAAATAGAGGCGCATTCGAAAATAGCCCCAAAGCCGGGCAATGGAACGCGCAAAATCGCCGATTTCATCCTCGCGTTTCAGATAGGGAAAATCCCGCACGATACCCATTCCGGCGATCGTATCCATGGTCTGCATCAGCCGGTTCAAGGGATTGATGACGTGGTGGGCAATGAAAAAGAGCAACGCGATAAAGGCAAACAGCACGACCGCCAAAGAGATGGCAATCGGGCGCAACGCGAAAAAAATCGCCCGGTCGACCACGGAGGTCGGCAACGCGGCATAGAGATAGACGGTCTGGCCGTCAAAATTTTCCAGTCGCACCGGTTTCAGGTAGGTTAAGGCATCCGCGCCGAGGAACCAGGAAAATTCGTCCCGCAGGAAAACTTCCTGCCCTTCGCGCATGGCCTGATTGATCCGGTCGAAGTGGGAAAAACCCATGTCCTGAATCATCGTGCCAATCTGTTGGATGTCCCTGGAAAGGATGAGCCTTCCTTCCGTTGAAAACACCGCCGTCACAATCTGCCGGTTCGATTCATCGCTTAAGGTCAGGTCGCGCGCCAGAACATCAACCCCCACGACTCCGACCGGCTTGCCCGCGTGCAGAATGGGACTGCTGATCGTGATGCTCGCAATTTCGCCTTCACCCGTTTGATAGTCGTAGGGGGAGATGGTATTGAAGTCGTTGTATACCTTGCCGCTCGAAAGAGGCGTTGTATACCAGTCGCTTTCGGCAGGATCGTTCAAGGTCTCTTCATTCATGTCTTCAAGGGATTTCAGCGAATCATCGCTGCCGTGCCCAGCGTCGGCATGAGCATAAGAGCGGATATAGCGCCCGCTGGGCGCGCCTGGATATTCACCGCCATGCGTTGCGTCCTCGCCATCAAAGCGGTTCGGCTCGTAGGCAACCCAGGCATTGAAGACATGGGAATTGTTGAGCATCCACGTCAGGATGACGTTGCCTTCGCTGCGGCGTTTTGCTGCCGGAAGTCTCTCCAGGCTTGCAAAGGAAGTGGCGGCATCCACAGCCGTTTCATAACTCATGGATAACACCCCATTCATCTTTGCCTCATTGATTGCGGCAACCCCATATAAGTGAAACTCGGCATCCTTTTCCACCTCATGAATCACGCTCCAGACAATCGCGCATGAGAACAGGATGAACACCAACAGAAAGGCCAATCCCATCGAAAACAGGATTTTCTCCCATCGGAAGCGGCTGTTGTTCATGCCAGCCCTTTCGTTTCCTCTTCCGCCTCGGAATGATACTGCTGGGCAATCTCCTGAAACCTGGATTCATTTTCCTCAAAGAGGTCGACCAGCAAAGGATCGAAATGGCTGCCGCGCCCCTTCAGGATGATGTCCTTGGCTTCATCGGTCGTCATGGCTTTTCGGTAGCAGCGCGTTTCGATCAGCGCGTCGTAAACATCGGCGATTGCCATGAGGCGCGCGCAAAGCGGAATATCGTCGCCCGACATCCCATAGGGGTAGCCATTGCCGTCGAAATGTTCGTGATGTCCTTCCGCAATCATGATGGCGAATTTCAGATAACGCTGGGTCGGGGTGCGTCTGTACATCCTACGCAACATGCTCCCCCCCATCATGGCATGTTTTTTCATGATGCCGAATTCCCCAGGGGTCAGTCGTCCGGGTTTCAACAGGATGGTATCGCTGATGGCGATTTTGCCGATGTCGTGCATGGGCGCGGCGCGGACGTACATATCCAGTTCTTCCTGCGAAAGCGCCTCGATGTTCCGCCCCGGTATGGAAGCGCCCGAATCCTGCCAGGCGATCAGCTTTTGCCCCAGCAAATCCACGTAACGGCTGGTGCGGACAATGTGGCCGCCGGTATCCGCGTCGCGGTATTCCACGATTTCCGCAAAGCCATGCACGATGCTGTCTTCCAGTTCCCGCACCGTCTTTTCCAGGGAACGTTGATAACGGTAAAAATTCAGATGGTGCCCAATCCGGTGGAGCAGGATCAACTTGTTGAAGGGCTTGGTCACGAAATCCGCCGCGCCGCATTCCAGGCCGCGCAGTTCCGATTCCGTATCGCGGTTGGAGGTGAGGAAGATGACCGGAATATCGTTCAGGCGGGCATCGTCCTTCAGCCGCCCGATTGTCTCGAACCCGTCCATGCCGGGCATTTCGACATCCAGAAGGATCAGGTCGGGACGCTCCTTGACACAAATTTTGAGCGCCTGTTCCCCCGATTTTGCCAGAATCGTGCGGTAGCTTTCACTGATTTGTCCGGCGATGTAATTCAGGTTGACCAGATTATCATCAACGACCAGGATGGTGCCTTTGCTCATAGAGTTCTCTTGGCGAAGGAAACAAACGCTAAAAACCATGAACCGGCAGGGCTTCGCCTGCGCGGTTCACCTTCATGGAAAACGTCATTATTCACCTTATAAAACAGGATGACAAGCCGAAGGAACAAACGAAGGTTGTATTTGACCTTACGACCAGGGGTTCCCCACTACGTAATTGCCGTCTGCAAGACACTTGTCAAGTTCCCTGTTGCAGAGTTTGCCGTTGTGCTAAACTGACGATGTTTGCGTATGTTGACATACTTTCTTCCCGCGAGGTTTGACATGAAACAATTTTCTTCCCTGCTTCTTTTCTGCGTTACCGCGTCCTGTGCCACTGCGACATGGGCGCAGGAGCCGCCCTACGTCTATAAGGACAGCTTCGGCTTTACTCCCAAGGGCTACGCGAATGCGCTCACGGCCAAACAAAAGGCCGACTTGGATGCCTGCCAGAATTCCGCCAAGGAACAGCTGGATCGCGCCAAGGCCAGCAACCAGACTGCGACTTCCGGCGATCTGTACGGCTACACCCTCAGCGATTGTCTGGCGGATGAGGAAAACGGCAAAGGCTGGATCGTGCGGGAAAAGACCGCCGAAGGCTGGAAAGTCGTGCCGATGCGCCGGGTCACCCGGAAGTTCATCGGCCTGCCCGACTGAAAAATCCTGAAAATATTGGATACCGGCACTCCCTGTGCTGGTATCCTTTGCTTTTTGTTGTGTGGATCATCGCTTTTCGATGGTTGATTTTCTTTCTGCCCTCAATCCTCAGCAACGCGAAGCCGTTACCCTGCCGATCACCGATCCGCCGACGCACGGCCTGATTCTGGCCGGCGCCGGGAGCGGGAAAACCCGTGTCCTGACCACGCGCATTGCCTGGCTTCTGGCAACCGGACAGGCAATGCCCCACTCCATGCTGGCCGTCACCTTTACCAACAAGGCCGCGCGCGAAATGCGCGCCCGCCTGTCGGCTACCTCGACCTTCCACCTGCATACCCTCTGGATCGGCACGTTTCATGGCCTTTGCTGCCGCATGTTGCGCCTGCATTACCGGGAAGCGAACCTGCCACAGACTTTCCAGATTCTCGATATGGCCGACCAGTTGGCGGCCATCAAGCGCCTTCTGAAATCCATGAACGTGGATGATGAAGCCCACCCGGCGCGCGACCTGATGTACTACATCAACGCCCACAAGGAACAGGGAATCCGCGCAAGTCAAGCGGAAGCGCATGATGCCTTCACCCAGAAGCGCTCGGACATCTACAGCGAATATGAGGCGCAATGCCAGCGGGAAGGCGTGGTGGATTTTGCCGAACTGCTGCTGCGTTCCTATGAATTGCTGACCATGAATGAGCCGTTGCGACAGCATTATCAGGAGCGTTTCCGGCACATTTTGATTGATGAGTTTCAGGATACCAACCGCCTGCAATATGAATGGCTGCAATGTCTGGCGGGCAAGGGGGCGGCGCTTTTCGCCGTGGGCGACGACGACCAGAGCATCTATGCCTTTCGCGGCGCGGAAGTCGGCAACATGCAGGATTTCGAGCGCCACTATGCCAAAGGACACGTCATCCGGCTGGAACAGAATTACCGCTCCCAGGGCAATATCCTTGATGCCGCCAATGCGCTGATTAAAAACAACCGGGATCGGCTGGGCAAGAACCTGTGGACAGAGGCGGGCGCGGGCGAGCCGATTCGGGTATTCATCGGCTTCTCCGATATGGAAGAAGCCAGGTTCGCCGTGGATGAGGCCGAGCAACTGCATCGGGAAGGGCAGGATTTCAACGACATTGCCTTTCTCTATCGTTCCAATGCCCAGTCGCGCGTGCTGGAACATGAGCTTTTTACGCGCGGCATTCCTTATCGTGTTTATGGCGGGTTGCGCTTTTTCGAGCGGCAGGAAATCAAACATGCGCTGGCCTATCTGCGCCTGCTTGCCAATCCATCCGACGACACGGCTTTTTTGCGGGTCGTCAATTTTCCCGTCCGGGGGATTGGCGCGCGTACCCTGGAAAATCTGACGGCGCACGCAGCTTCGCTCAACGCCAGCCTGCACGACGCAGCCACTTCCCTATCCGGCAAGGCGGGGAGCCTGATCCAGAATTTCCTCGCCCTGCTTCTATCCATGCGGCAGACGACCTGCGCCCTGCCCTTGCCGGAAATGGTCGAACACGTCCTTACAGCAAGCGGCCTTATTGCCCATTACCAGAGTGTCAAGGAAGGCACGGAACGGCTGGAAAACTTAAACGAACTCATCAATGCCGCCACCCACTTCGCCAAGGGCGAGAGTACCGGCGAGATTCCAGAGGAAGACGGAATGCTGGTTGCCTTTCTCAACCACGCTTCGCTTGAATCAGGGGAGCATCAGGCGGGAGATGCCGAATCCGCCGTCCAGTTGATGACCATCCATGCCGCCAAGGGACTGGAATTCAACGTCGTTTTCGCAACCGGCCTGGAAGAGGGTCTGTTTCCGCACGACAATGCCTTGAACGCGGGCGAACTGGAAGAAGAGCGCCGTCTGATGTATGTCGCCATGACCCGCGCCCGTCAGCGTCTCTATCTGACTTCCGCGCAAACCCGCCTGCTGCATGGACAATTGCGTTATTGTCTACCTTCCCGTTTTTTGGACGAGATTCCAGAATGCCTGCAAAACCGGCTGGATTTGGCAAACGCTTCCGGCAAGCGTCCGGCCTGGAGCAAGAGCTGGACGGACGATGCCGTGGCAGAAACGCCCATCCCCGCTTCTTCCCCGGATTCTTCCCCAGATGCGCCGCAACTGCCGGACGGGCTGGAAGTCGGGATGAACGTGCGCCATGCCCATTTTGGTTTTGGCGTGATCGTGGATGCCATGTTCGGCGCGAATGTCCGGGTGCAGGTCAATTTTGGCAGCGCCGGGATGAAGTGGCTCTCGCTCCCGCAAACTCATCTCAAAGCAGTATAGGAAATAGTCATGTCGCTCCTTCGTATTCTTATCTTCTTTGTGCTCGGCTGGATCGTGTGGCGGCTGCTGCGTCCGGCTGCCCGCAATAAAGTGCCGCGCCAGCCTGCGAAAGAGATTTCGGAAAACATGGCGGCCTGCGTCTGGTGCGGCATTTACGTCCCGGAAAGCGAGATGGTTCAGGACCGGAAAGGACAAAAGTTTTGCTGTCAGGCGCACCTCTCCCTGGACGATACGAAAAAACGCGCGCCTCCTTCCTAGCCGCAACAAACGCATGAACACGCAGACGAACGCCCCCGCCGCCCCTCTGGAACCGCCCTCTTCCCCGGAATTGGAAGAGGATACCCTGTCGGCTGATTTTTCTGCCGATGCCGCCCCTTCCCCTGCCCTGCCTTCACCTCTGCCCACCCCTGCGCCTTTGTCCACGCCCCTGCTTTCCTCGCTCTGGCGTCCCCTGCAACTCTTCAACGGCTATCGGCTGGCGCTTTCCCTGGCGCTTGCCCTGTTTCCCCTGTATTACATGCCCTCCCAAACCCTGCTGCCCGGACACTATCGCACCATTGCCCTGGGCGTCGGCATGGCCTTCATCATTCTGGTATGCGCCAGTCTCCTGCTTTCCTTCCTCTGGAAGCGGCACTTTTTAATCCAGCTCTCTTTCCAGGTCCTGTTCGACGCAATCTGTATCGGCACCCTGACCTTTCTTTATGAAGGCGTACAAAGCGGCCTGGGATTGGTGCTGCTGCTTTCCATCGCCGGCGCAAGCCTGGTGACGCAGGGCAAACTGGCGCTTTTCTACGCCTCCATTTTTTCCATTGCCATCCTTTCTGCCGAATCCCTGCATTTCCTGTTGCGTCGAACTGGCGACGTAAATTTTCTGACCGCCGGACTTCTGTGCACCAGCTTCTTTACCATCGCCATTTCCGTCAACTGGCTCGGACGACGGCTGATGAAGAACGAGGCGCTTGCCTATCAGCGCAACATCGAGCGGAACAACCAGATTCAGATCAACATGCAGGTGATGGAATACATGCAGGATGGCGTCATCGTGGTGGATAACTCCGGGCGCGTCCTGAACTTAAACCTGAAGGCACGCGAGATTCTCCGCACAAGAGGCTCGCTGCAACTGGACAAGGTGTTCCCCGAACTAGCGGAAGCCTACCGAAAGTGGAAAAAGACGAAAAGCAAGGCATCCATCATCCTGAAAAAATCCAACGGCGACGACAGCGCCCAGGGTTACGCGCAGGAAGTTTCCGCCCGCTTCATGGCGACCCGTACCAGCGATGAGACGGCATTGATTTTCATTGAGGACATGGAACATGTGCGTAACGAAGCCCTGCAACTGAAGCTCGCTTCGTTAGGGCGGCTGACCGCCAACATCGCGCATGAAATCAGGAATCCGCTTGCGGCCATCAGTCACGCCACCGAACTTTTACAGGAAGAGGCAAAAGATTTCATCCAGAACCGCCTGATCCGCATCATCCACGACAATACCCTGCGCCTCGACCAGATCATTCAGGAGATTCTGATACTCGGACGCCGGGGGAATCGGGAAGTCGAGCGGAACAAAATCATGCTGCCTTCCTATCTCAACGAATTCGTCCACAGCTTTTCGGTGCAGGCGGGGATAGAAGATGGGATTCTGTGCGCTACCGCGCCAGAAGAAGCCGTGATCTACTTCAATCCGCTCCAGTTGCAGCAGGTACTCTGGAATATCGTGAGCAACGCGCTGCGCTATTCCACCCGGCAGCAGGGCGCGGTGCGGATAGAGGCGCGTCTGGACGATACGAGCGTAGAATTGCACATTCTGGACGATGGTCCAGGCGTCCAGCAAGGTCTGCATGAGCAGGTCTTCGAGCCTTTTTTCACGACTTCCGCCCGTGGGACGGGTCTTGGCCTGCACATCGCGCGTGAGTTGTGCGAAGCCAATCAGGCAAGGCTCATCCTGGGTCTTGAAGGCGGCGGACATTTCATCGTGACGCAGTTGATGGAAGAAACGACGGAAACAACATGAACCAGACGAGTAGAAACCCCGGCAAGCTGAACAGGCCGCGCATCCTGATTGTGGATGACGAGCCGGACATCCGCGAACTGATTGACTTAACCCTGGCGCGAATGGGGATGGATACCGATTGCGCCGGGTCTGTCGGGGAAGCCATTGAGTTTCTGAATACGCACACCTACCAGCTTTGTTTGACCGACATGCGCCTGCCGGATGGCGAGGGGCTGGAAATCGTCCGCCACATTGCCGAACAGAGTACGCCTACGCCAGTTGCGGTTATTACCGCTTTTGGGAGTACGGAAAACGCCGTTTCCGCCCTGAAAGCGGGGGCGTTCGATTATCTTTCCAAGCCGGTCTCACTGGAATCGCTCCGCACGCTCGTGCGTCATGCCATTCAGGATGAGGGGAAAGAAGGGCGGAAAAAAGGCAAGGCAGGCAGGGAAATATCCGGTCAGATGCTGCTGGGCGTATCTCCCGCCATGCTGAAAGTCTCCGCCATGATCGAAAAGCTCGCGCAAAGTCAGGCGCCCATCTACATTTCCGGGGAATCGGGTAGCGGCAAGGAGGTAGCCGCCCGCGCCATTCACGCGACCAGCAACCGCGCCCAGGCGCTTTTCGTCCCGGTCAATTGCGGCGCGATTCCCGAAAACCTGATGGAGAGCGAATTTTTCGGCTACCGCAAAGGGGCGTTTACCGGCGCGGATAACGACCGCGATGGTTTTTTCCAGGCCGCGCAGGGCGGAACCCTGTTTCTGGATGAAGTGGCCGACCTGCCGCTGCCGATGCAGGTCAAGCTGCTGCGCGTCATTCAGGAAAAGAAGGTGCGAAAGGTGGGCGCGCCAGTGGAAGAGGATATAGATGTCCGCATCATTTCCGCGACCCACAAGAATCTGTCTACCTGTGTCGCGGCGGGGACTTTCCGGCAAGACCTTTACTATCGCCTGAATGTGATTGAGCTTGCCATGCCGCCGCTACGCGACAGGCGCGAGGATTTGCCCGAACTGGTCGAAGCCATCCTGAAGCGGATTGCCCGCTTTGGCAGCGGCATCATCCCGAAGCTGGATGAATCGGCCTGGAACGCGCTCAATGGCTATCCATTTCCCGGCAATGTCCGCGAGCTGGAGAACATTCTGGAACGCGCGACCGCGCTCTGCGTGGACAATCTCATTCATGCCGAGGATTTGCAACTGGGTTCGGCAGTGCCGGTTGCGCCGTCAAGCCGAACTGATGCGCGGCGCAAGAACGATCGCCCCTCAAGCCTGCCGGAAACCCTGGCGGAATACCTAGACCGCATTGAGCGCGGCGTGCTGCTGGACGCGCTGGAAAGAACCGATCACACACTCTTGAAGGCGGCCATCCTGATTGGCATTTCGTCCGATTCCTTCAGGTTCCGCGCAAGACGCCTGCACATTGATTTGGGGTGACCAGGCTCAAGTGTCAATGCCTTTGTGCAGTCAGAAAATGATGAAAACAGTACCCGCCCCGTCATTCCTGCGTAGGCGAGAATTCAGTGCTTTTGCGGGCGGCAGGTCTTGCAGACGGCATCCGCCGCCCCTACGGACATCTTAACCCCTTGCCATCAAAATACCTCGTAGGGGACGCAATCTGCGTCCCGCCCAGGCTTCATAGATACCTACTCAGGCAAGACCCAGCGACCAGCGAGGGCGGATAGAAAACGGGCCGGCTTGTTGCGGGGATTCGCCATGCAGCAGGCGCATGGCGCCCGCAAAGGCAATCATCGCGCCGTTGTCGGTACAGAATTCAAACTCTGGATAATAGACACGCGCCTGACAGGTCTCGGTAGCTACGCCAAGCGACTGGCGTAGCGCATGGTTTGCGCCAACGCCCCCCGCCACCACCAGACGCGATACCCCGGTACGCCGCAAGGCATCCATCGCTTTTGCGGTCAACACTTCCACCACCGCGTCCTGAAAAGCGCGGGCTAAATCCGCATGGAATGCCGCCAGAGCTTCTGGCGAATCAGCATCGGCCTTGCGAATCAGGGTAAGCGCCGCCGTTTTCAGGCCGGCAAAGCTGAAATTGAAATCGCCGGAATTGAGCATGGGACGCGGCAAGCGGTAACGTCCGGGGCGTCCCGTCTCCGCAAGCCTTGCAAGCAACGCGCCGCCGGGATAATCCAGTCCCATGAGCTTGGCGGTTTTGTCAAACGCTTCGCCCGCCGCGTCATCCAGGGTTTCTCCCAGCAATTCGTAGCGCCCTACCCCTTCGACCCGCATGAGTTGCGTATGTCCGCCGGAGACCAAGAGCGCGATAAAGGGAAAATCCGGCGGGTCGGATGATAAAAAGGGCGATAACAGATGCCCTTCCAGATGGTGCACCGGCAGCACGGGTTTGCCGAGCGCGGCGGCAAGACCGGACGCAAAGGCCGCGCCGACCAGCAACGCGCCTGCCAGTCCAGGTCCCTGGGTGTAGGCAATGGCATCCGTTTCGGCAAGAGAAGTGCCGCTCTCCGCGAGGATTTTCCGCAAGAGGGGAACCGTGCGGCGGATGTGGTCACGCGAGGCAAGTTCCGGCACCACGCCGCCATATTCGGCATGGAGCGCGATTTGCGAATGAAGCGCGTGCGCCAGCAAGCCTTGCTCCGTATCGTAGAGCGCAAGGCCGGTCTCATCGCAGGAAGATTCAATTCCCAAAACACGCATGGCGGCTATTCTGCATTCCGTTCTTCCGCATTCATCTTTTCCCGAAAAAACCGTTCAAATCAGGCAAAGGCCGCCTGGGTCTGGGGAAACAGGCGGAAGAAATTTTCAGAGGTCGCATCCATAATGGCGGCAAGCGAAGTCTGGCGCAGCGTTGCCAGAGTTTCCGCCACATGGCGGACGTAGGCGGGCTGGTTGGTCTGGCCGCGATGCGGCACCGGCGCAAGATAGGGCGCGTCGGTCTCAACCAGAATGCGGTCGAGCGGCACGTTCGCGGCGACTTCCTGCAAGGTCTTGGCGTTCTTGAAGGTCACGACCCCGGAAAAGGAGATATAAAACCCAAGCGCCAAGGCTTCTTCCGCAAAGCGCATGTCCCCGGAAAAACAGTGGAAAATCCCGCCTGCCGCTTGTGCGCCCTCTTCCCGCAGAATGGCCAAGGTATCCGCCGCCGCTTCTCGGGAATGGATAATCAAGGGTTTTTTGGCCTGCAACGCGGCGCGAATATGGACGCGAAACCGCTTTCGTTGCCATTCGGGTTTGTCCTTCTGCCAGTGATAATCCAGCCCGGTCTCACCAATGGCGATCACCTTTGGATGGTTGCAGAGGTTCAGAATGGCGGCTTCATCCGGTTCTTCCGGTTCTTCATGGGAAGGATGCAGCCCCACGCTCGCAAAAAGGCGGGGATGCGCTTCCACCAGCTTCAAGATGCCATCTACCATTTTGAGACTGACCCCGACACAGACCGCGCCCTGCACGTCGTTTTGCCGCATGGCCTCCAGAATCTCCGGCAACTGCCCTGCCAGTTCCGGGAAATAGAGGTGGCAATGAGAATCAATGAGAAAGGGAGACGACATGCCGCAAGAAAATCAGACCGTATGGGTCGGACGCTGGGAAGTCAGGGTTCCCGCAAGGATAGTTTCTATCTTGCGCTTGGCCTCCGCGCCGCTTTCATCCGAATTGAAATGGATGCCGATACCCTGGGGCCGGTTGTTCTGCGCGTTTGCGGGACTGACCCAGACCACCTTGCCCACGACGGGCATTTTCGCCGGGTCATCCAGCAGGGAAAGCAGGATGAACACTTCTTCCCCCAGCGAATAGGGGCGGGTCGTCGGGATAAAGATGCCGCCATTGCGAAGAATGGGGACATAAGCGGCATACAGGGCAGGTTTAGAGTTGATGTTGAGGGAGAGAACGCTGGGGCGTCCGCCTGGTTTCATGCTCATAACGACTCCTCACTCCACAAAAAGTCTGCGGTAACGGAAAAAAAACTGTTCGAGAAACAGGCGCATATTCAGGGGATGCGCGCTTTCCCGCCGCAATTGTAACAGCTCGCGGTAAAAGCGAAGCAGCAACAGGGGGCGTCTGTTTTCCGAAAGATTCATAATTTTAGCGCGTTGCGCGAGATAAAAGCGAATTGGCAAGCGTTCGGCGGCAAGCGTCAGGTCAATAATCCACTTTTGTGCCCACTCGACCATCTGCGGCAGAGGGTTTTCCCCTTTGACCGCCTTCAATTCCTTTTCCAGAGTGACGGCGGCGGAAAGGACTTCCAGTTGTCCGCCCTGTTGCAGGAACTTAAGAAAAGTCTCCCGCCAGGGGGCGGCGTTTTCCGAAAGCCGCAGAGCCAGCATGGGCGCGCCGCCCGCAAGGGCAAGCCAGGTGACGGCATCGGAGAGATGGTGTTCAAGGAGGAATTTTTCCGCCAGAGCGGCATCGGGCGTGGATAAGGCAAGCTGCTGGCAACGGCTACGCAAGGTGGGCAAAAGCCGCATCGGCTCGTTCGAGACGAGCAGAAAAAGGGTATCGGACGGCGGTTCTTCCAATGCTTTAAGAAGCGCGTTGGCGGCATGGCGGTTCATGGCTTCGGCAGGATGGACGAGAATCACCCGCATTTTCTGGCGGTGCGTCCCTACCGAGAGAAAGGCATCCAGCGCGCGCACGTCCTCTATGCCGATTTCCTGCCCTGAACGGTTACTCTTTTCTTCCTGCTTGTCCGCGTTGCGTCCCCGGCCTTTTTTTTCTTCTTCGTCGCCCTCCTCTTTTTCTTCCCGGCGCAAGGCTTCTGGCTGAAGCAGGCGAAAATCGGGATGATTGCCTTTCAAAAACCACTGGCAGGCCGGACAAGCGCCGCAGGCGGTTCCGTCCGAATGGGCGTCTTCGCAAAGCAGACTGGCGGCGAAGGCAAGCGCCAAATCCAGCTTGCCCAGGCCCTTTACGCCCGAAAGCAGAAGCGCGTGCGGCAGACGGCTTTTCCAGTCCTGGAGCCTCTGCCAGCTTGCCGCGTGGAGTTCGGCGACTTTCATGCCCCGGCTTCCGTAAGCAAGGCGGCGATTTCCTCACGAATCGCCTCTAGGGTTTTTTGGCCATCCAGAATGCGGAAACGCTCTGGGAACTTCCGCGCCCGTTCCAGATAGGCATGACGCACCCGGTCATGAAACTGGGCATCTTCCTGCTCGAAGCGGTCGAGATGCCGTCCGGCAAGCGCAATCCGTTCCCGCGCCACTTCGCAGGGAACATCGAATAGCAAGGTCAGATCAGGCTCGCACGGCTGGCTGCTTTCATCGCCATGTACCCACAGCTCAAGCTCAACTAACCGGCGATGGTTCAGCCCCTTGCCGCCGCCCTGATAGGCATGACTTGCGTCGCTGAAACGGTCGCAAATCACCCACTCGCCACGTTCCAGCGCGGGCAGGATGACTTCCGCAATATGTTCCTTTCGCGCCGCGAACATCAACAACAGTTCGGTTTCCGGGTGCATGGGCAGGGTGAGGAGCTGTTCCCGCAGCCACTCGCCTAACTTCGTCCCGCCCGGCTCGCGGGTAGAAAGCACCGCTTTTTCACGCGAACGCAGAAAATCGGCAATCCACGCCACATGGCTGGATTTGCCTGAGCCGTCAATCCCTTCCAACGTCAGCAGTTTGCCTTTATTCATGCGCGTACTTCCCTTTCCTGATTAAAGTCATTTGACATGGCAATACCCAAAATCGAAAAACACAAGCGTGTGAAGTTTAGCCGCTTTTTGGGTTTTCCGGGTTTTGCCGTTGCGCGATCAAGAAAACAAGGGCTATTCACAGCCGCGCGGCGCATATCCGGCAGGAAGTGTGGTGGAACAAGCCCAACTACCATCTTTGTTGTGCGTCATTATCATGCTCTTGCCTTGAAGCACAGCGGCAGCCTGATTGCTGAAAGTTGCGGTAACTGCGGAGGCTCCAGTGAGATTGGGAGCCGTTGAAACCTGTGGCACGCCCGTATTGGCGAGACAGCTCGCAGAACCATCTTGTTTGCCCATCGTGCCGTTTATCAGTGTGGAACAAGAATAGTCAAG